>JBFZEY010000064.1:0-2712 GCA_041306625.1 Spirochaetota bacterium
ATCCTGTCATCGTCGCTCTTCGCCGCGCGCGCCATCGACAGGGGATTGAACGGATTATCAGCGTGCCACACGACGAAGTAACGCACGCATCCGGCGAAGCAGCCGAACTTCTCGTCAACGACGCTGGACACCGGCGCCGTCCGGTCCCGCGAAACCTTGCGTGAAAAGTTCTTCATCGCCCGGCCCACGTTCCTGCAGCTCTCGGAAAAAGTCAAACGCGCCTGGGATGCGGGGTCTTCCGGGTGAAAGCGATAAAGCATCTGGTCGTAGTACAGATACTCATTCACCTTCTCGAATCCGAACTCCAGCGAATCGCACACGCTCAGGTCAAAATCAAACCCGTGCTCCGCGTACAGGTCCGAAAGCTGACCTTCGGAATCCGCATTCGGCTCCTTGAACCTGTTCGGATCGCCGACCCTTGCGACCACCTGGTCGGCGAACCCCTCATCCGCCTCGATTTTCTTCCAGATATCGCATTTCTGCGAAACCGTGAACCGTTTTTCCTTGATCTGCTCGTAAAACCCGAAACCTTCCACCGTCGGCCACTCGCGGAAAATATGAAGTCGATTCGTCGGCAGCACAACCCCCCATATCGACGCATCAGGCCGCGCTGGGTGGGGGTCAACTATCTGAACGACGGGATACAAAGCCGGAATTTTCTTCAAATACGCGCCCGGTTTTACGTGAACAGCATCGCTGAACGTCTCGTGTATCTTCCCGCCGGACGAAATCGGCTTACCGGTCTTCCGGGCTTTGAGCTGGTGCGGGCACGACCGCGCCCACCCCTCGATCATTGCATCGATCTTAGACTTCTGCAGCACTCCGCCGGTTTTATACCCGCCCTTGGAATCTTTCTCCAGCATTACGCCGATTTCCTCGAACACCTCCGCCGCCATCTCGTCCGTAACCTGCGAGCCGACACAGTTTTCATAAATGTGGCCCTTGGTCCGGCGCATGATAAACCGCTCGCCGTTTTCAAGTTCGTCGAGTTGCGAAGAATAGTCGAGAATCGTGGCGAATTGGACGATGTTTCCGCCGCCGCGCGTCCGGGCCAGCGTCTCACCCGTCAGATTTTCCGGGAGATTTTCATTTATCAACACCAGATCGCACGTCGATCCGGAATGTTTGTCTTCCTTCTGGTCGAAAGTCTTCACCGCAAAGCTGTTTTTAACTCCTGGAAGCGATGGATGCGGTATGTCGATCTGGCGAAACACGTCGTTATTGTCCTTCGACACCGGTTTCGCCCATGGAAAAACCGCTTTAAGAAGCTCATAGACGCTTCCGCCGGCCTTCATATCGTCGGCAGTGCATACGAGGCGAAGACTGAGCTTCCCGGCGTCCCGCTTCGCTTTAAGGCTGTTCCAATACGCCACGGCGCAGGGTGGATAGTCGGCGATCCCGAGATATTCAGGCCCCATGCCCACGCCGACCATGACAATTATCATAAGGTGCGACTTACCGACGCCGTTGGCGAACTCTACTGAAACCAGATCAGGGAGCCGGCCGTCGGGCGTCAGGGTATACATATCCTCCAAGGCCCGGTATTGCGCCGTATTCAGGCACATAAACAGAGACGGAAAGTAATCGCGCATCACTTTCGCGGCCTGGGCGATCTCGGGGGACATCTGAATCATGCAGCTAACTCCTCACTCCTCTTCTCCTTCGCTTCCGACACTCTCTCCGCCTGATCCAGCGCCGCGGCCTTCTTATCCACGGCGGCCTGAGCGATGGAGAGCCTTGAAATCGCGGCTTCGGACGCGGCGTGCATGGCGACGTGGCGAATGTCGTCGTGATCATCACACGCCGTCATATCGAAATGAAATACCGGAAGAGAACTGCCGTCATACGTTATAAGACAATACGCCTTCGCCTTCTGCAACCGGGCGACGGCGCGTGTCTTGTTAGCCCTTCGTTCCGAACGGTTCATACTAAGCTGTCTCCTACTTCTATTTTGGAGTTTAAAGCGACTTCAGGGTGGATATCCTGAGAGTGGTCTTCTATCTGAGCGTCTGCAATTTCAAGGAGTTGGCGAGGGGATATGCGATTTTTATCGAGTACGGCCTGAAAGGTCTGCAGCGCGAAGAATATCTGCTTGCGTTCCTGAATTTCAACACGGGTCGGCGCTTCATAACCGAGAGTCTTGTCGATCTGCTTGGCCGCCGAAATGCGTTCGGTCATCGACACGTTGTCGTCCTCGCGTACATCGGCGTAGAAACCTATCTGGTCGGCCAGTGTCACGCCGGCGATGGACTGAAGGCGTTCGCGAATCTCGGCCGGAGTGCGGGGATCGACGAGATCGGGGGGCTTCGTGGACTCTTCATAACCCGCTAAGCGCTTGGCGTTATATTGAGTTGTGATACCGCAAAGCACGGTGTACACTATGCGCCGGGATATTCCTCTTTGTAAAGTTGAATTTGGAGTTTCAGGTAGTAAGCGGGTCCCATCAAAGTCAAAATCAGCGACTTGCGCGGGGTTCACCCCCCAAGGGGGTGCGCGTTTTTTGCGGCTATTGCGCATAGGAATCCCCCAAAAAAGGCGTATAATACCCCATTATACGCACCATGCCAGCATGCGTTAAGCGCATAATACATATAGACTTACGAAGAATAGCGCATAGTTGCGTATAGCATGCGGCGTATATAAGGGTAATAGGTGATCGATCGTCAGCTCGTGGGGTGAACCAGGGAGAAACGGCATAGTACATAGGGGACC
>JBFZEY010000065.1:0-2778 GCA_041306625.1 Spirochaetota bacterium
GCCGCGTTCGCGCCGGCGACGCCGAGAACCGAATGGATCATCAGCACGGGGATGATCTCTCCCCTGAGATTGATGACGCCCTCGACCGGCTTGGCCATGCCCGGGATGGGGTACGCCTTCATCGGCCTTATTATCTCCTTGACCTTCCATACCGGAATGGCGTAGCTCTCGTCCCCGAGCCGGAAGGTGACCAGCTGTATCCCTTCGTTTCCCCTGCCGGTCAGTTCTTCTATATTCATGGATTCGCTCTCCCTTTTATTGCCCTCTACTTGGTGACGGCGACTTCATCCACCTTGTCTATCATCGTGATCTTGAACCTGCCGACATGCTCCCTGAGTTGAATCGCCATGTCGCTGAGTTTCTGGGCCGATGAGGCCACGTCCTCCATGCTCGACGTCATCTGTTCCATCGAAGCCGCGGTCTCCTGCGTCGCCGAAGCGTTCTTCTCCGCGCTCGACGAAATCTCGTCTATCGAACTTATGACGTTCTTCATGCCGCGGCTCAGTTCCTTCGTCGCCGCCGAGATCCGGCGGGCCATGTCGCTGGAGCTTTTCAGAACCTCCACGATCTCGTCCAGGGATTCACCCGTGCGGGTTATGACCTCCTTGCCTTCGGTCACTTCCTTCGAACCCAGCTCGATGCTTCTGACGGCGGTCTGCGTATCTTCCTGCGTCTTCTGGATAAGGGTCGCTATCTCTTCGGCGGCCTTGGCGCTGCCCTCCGCGAGTTTTTTCACTTCGTCGGCGACGACCGCGAAGCCTCTTCCGGCCTCCCCGGCCCGCGCCGCCTCTATCGCCGCGTTGAGGGCGAGCATGTTCGTCTGATCGGCGATATCGGTGATGACGTCCACGATCTCGCCTATCTGGTTGGATCTCTCGCCGAGATGGCGTATTATCACGGCCGATTCTGCGGTTACGTCATATATCTTGTTGATCTTCTGCACCGCTTCCTTCGCGGAATCCCCGCCCTTGATCGCAGTTTCAGAAGCGTTGGTCGCCGCCGAGGCAGCCAGTTCGGCGCTGTTTGCCACCTGCTTGACCGAACGCTCCATGTTTCTGATTTCCATTATCATGTCCTCGACCTTCTGTGCCTGGACGTCGGTGGACTTTGCGATGTTCTGCACGGTAAGCGATGTTTCCTCGGTGATCGAATTCATCTCTTCCGTGGACGCAGAGAGGCTCTGCGCCGAAAAATTCACCTTGTCGGAAGTGTTCCTGATCACGTTGATGATCCCGGAAATGTTGGAGAACATCTCGTTAAGCGTGTTCCCGAGCCTTCCGAGCTCATCGTCGGAGTCGATGTCTATCTTAGCCGTGAGATCTCCGGCGTTGCTGGCCAGCACCCTGCTCGCTTCCAGCAGCTGCCGGGCGGGTTTCTTGATGATATAGTGAATAAACCAGTAAAACAGGGTGAATATCGACAGTATCGACAGTGAAGTCACGGTGAAGATGCCCAACCTGGCCGATTTCGAGACCTCGGCCCCCGAATTGTCGGCGACCGTGACCCTTATCGAACATCCCGCGTCGCCGGCCACCGGAACCGTGAAGGATCTCGTCATACGATCCTTCTTTCCGGAGTTTTGCGCCCAGCCGCCGTCATTCCGCCCCCCGGCGTAGCCCGCGCCGTTGCCCGGAGCGGACACCCTGACCGAACCGCCGGCATCGAGCAATTCGACGCTCCGCAGAGCCGGGTACCCCTGTTTCAAAAGAACGAACTTCCGGCCCAATTCCGCGGCGGTTTCGCCGCCGGTCACCGCCGATACCGGGCCGGACAGGCATGCCTGCCAGGTGGCGAATCCGGATTCGAGCGTTCCGCGCGAGTTGTCTTTTACGATTCTGACGATCGAGACCGACATCAGGCCGCAGATGATAAACGCGATGATCGACATCGCAAGATATACCCTGCCGCTGAGCGTCCTCGTGATTCTGAACAGACCCATCTCATTCCTCCTTGACATTGCATTCTCCCGTTTTTCTGTAGATTTTGCTTCTCGGATGCGTTAGTTCGAACAGATCGAGCGCGTCCGAACCGAGCGCTTCGCTTTTTCCAAGCATCAAAAGCCCGCCGTCCCTGAGGCAGGCGTGAAAATGCATATTGATCTTTCCCCTGACTTCCTGTTCGAAGTGGATCAAAACGTTTCTGCATACGATCAGATCGATCATCGAAAACGGCGGCGGGGAAAAGAGGTTGTGGACCATGAATTTCACTTTTCTTTTTATGGCGGGGGATATCCTGAAAAATGATCCTTCCGGTTCAAAAGCGTCGCTTTTCATCTGCGAAGGCACTTCATCTATCTTTTCGGCGGAATAAAGACCCGTTCTCGCGACCTTGCACGATTCCTCCGACAAATCTGTGCCGAATACTTCCATGGGCAAAGCGACACCCGCCTTCTCCATAAGGTGGCTTAACAGTATCGCCAGGCTGTAAGTCTCTTCGCCGGTCGAACAGCCCGCGCTCCAGATGCGGATCTGGTCCTGGTCCGATCCCGTTTTCCCGGATATGATTCCGGGGAAAACGATTTTTTCCAGGGTCGCGAACGCGTCCCTGTCCCTGAAGAATCCGGTGACATGTATTGTGACTATGTCCATGAGCCTTTCGATCTCCTCGGGATTCTTACCCAGAAACACGAAGTACTCATCGATGCTTTCGCATCCGACCATGTTCAGCCTGTGCATTATCCTTCTGCGCATGCAGGTGGCTCTGTACATGGACAGGTTCACCCCGTATCTTGAATTGACGAACCATGCGAGTTCCTTCATGTCGGGTTCGTTGATGATC
>JBFZEY010000066.1:0-4033 GCA_041306625.1 Spirochaetota bacterium
TTTGTCGATCCTTTCAGCGTGGAATTTGTCGATATCCTCGGCGTGGAGTATCTTGACAATCATCCCATGACAGGCAAGCTGCCCTTCGATGTGTCGGATCCTTCCAAGCTTACAAAGTATCAGCGAGCCATCGTGCGCATGGTCGGCGCGGGGCTCGAGCCGAAGGTCGGGATCATGAAAAATACGACCGTTCCGAAAGGCATACCGGTCGTCCTGATAACGAGCGGCCTGCAGACAATGCCGAAGGTGGAGGAGCAGGAGGTGTGGCGGAAAGCCCACGAACAAATGGCGGCGTCCATCGAAGGGGCGGTTCTGATCGTCGCGGAAAAGAGCAATCACATGATTCCATGGATGCAGCCCGATATCATCGTCGAGTCCGTAAGGGAAATGGTCGCAAAGGTGAAATGACGGCCTCCCCGTGTCGAAAAGATGATTGTGGAGCCTGAAATGATGTCCTTGTATGTAAGAAACAATGAATTATTGCCGTGTGGCCGGCTGAGCGCAGCTTATACCGGCGTTATAAGAAAAGGGGAAGGCATGTTCAGCAATAGATATTACGAATTCAGGGCGGCAATACTCCAGGCCTTATTTTTAATCCTCGCCCTTTCGGCAGGGGGCTGTTCAGACGATCCGGCCAGGCCGGAGCCGGAGGATCCGTCCCTGGCGGTCCAGCTCGAGAGGCTGGTCGAAGTGCGCGGGATTCCGGGTGCGCTCGGCATCGTTATGCAGGACGGGGCGATAATCGACGCAGGTGCCCGAGGCGTGCGAAGGGCCGGGGAGCCGGACACGATAGCCACGGGAGATCTGATACACATCGGATCGATCACAAAATCGATGACGGCGACGATGATAGCGATCCTGGTCGACGAAGGATCGCTGTCGTGGGATACGAAACCGGCCGATGTCATTCCGGGTCTTTCCGGCCTTGTGCATCCGGGTTACGCGGAAAGCACGCTGCTCGACCTGCTCAGGCACAGGGCCGCCATTCCGGCCGACGAGGATTTCGCCTCGATACCGGGTTTTACCGGCACCCTGCCCGAACAACGCGTGAAGGCCTCCCTGTGGTGCCTGCAGCAGGCGTCTCCGGTTGCCCGCGGAACATATCGCTACTCCAACGCTGGGTACGTCATAGCGGCATGCATGGCCGAATCGGTTACCGGAACGGGATGGCGCGAGTTGATGGATTCGAGAGTGTTCGGGCCGCTCGGGATGGAGGCGTTCTACGGCTGGCCGACCGAACACGACGCCGCCCAGCCCTCGGGGCATGAGCCTGCGGGATCGGCCTACTCGCCGGTGGAACCGGCTATCGAGCCGGATTCGCTCGATTTCATCGAGCCGGCCGGGTTCGTGAGCATGACGATGGAGGATCTTGCGGCCTTCATGAAATTGCATATCGACGCTCTCCAGGGAAACCCGCGCCTGGTCAGCGGTGAAGGGTTCGGGATCCTTCACGCTCCCGTCGGCGACTATGGCTGCGGACTCGGAATTGTTCAGACGAACAAGGGGATGCTTTACTGGCACAACGGCAGCAACACATATTTTTTCGCCGTTATGTATATTTTACCGGAGCATAACGTCGCCGTCGCGATAGCGGTGAATGCCGGCGGGGACGAGGCCGGGCTGATGACGCACACTGCGGCTGAAACGGTATTGCTCGGGTTGCTGGATCAGGTTGCAACAGCCGGAAAGAACTTCGAGGGAAATAAAGCATGCATCTTGCAGGGAAATCAAAGGGGTAATTGAAGGACACATTCAAATTCACGCTGCGGATGGATATGGGGGATTAAGACATTCCGCCGGGCGACGTGGAAAATTGTCTTGACAATCTTCCATGATGATGGAAAATGGTCATATGAAGAGATCTCTGGAGAAACTCCTTTCCGACGCTCATTTTCCGGACCGGAAGATCGCGTTCGTCGTCGGGCCCCGCCAGGTCGGGAAAACGATCCTCGCCCGGACTCTGCAGGACGGACGGAAGTCGGCGGATCTCTATAGAAGCTGGGACGATCTCCAGTGGCGTCGCGAATTCGTGAGGGCACCGTACGGATTCCTCGACGAGTACAGGCCGAAGAGATCCGGAGAAAAGCCGCTCGTTGTTCTCGACGAGATTCACAAGTATCCGCGCTGGAAAACGTACGTCAAGGGGCTCTGGGACACCCGGAAGGATCGTGTCGATTTGCTGGTGACGGGGAGGGGGCGTCTCGAGGTTTACCAGAGGGGGGGCGACAGCCTTCTAGGACGCTATCATCAGTATCGCCTCCATCCCCTGTCGGTGAAGGAGGTCGTCGATCCAGCCGGGGTCTCGCTGGAAGACGGTCCGGCGGAAACGATGAAAACCCTCCTCGGACTGACCGGGCCGGCGCCGCCGGCTGCGCATAAAGCCCTGGCCGCGTTGCTGCGATGGGGCGGTTTTCCCGAACCGTTTCTGAAAAGGAGCGAGCGTCACCATCGCCAGTGGGTCGGAGAGCGACGCGCCCTGATTGTGAAGGAGGATCTGCGGGACCTCACTCGCGTCAGGATGTTGTCCCAGGTGGAGGAATTGGTCGAGCATCTCATTCTGCGGGCCGGCGGAGTTCTCTCTTATAACGCGCTTCGCGAGAATATGCAGGTCGCCGTCGAATCGGTCCGGCAGTGGACCGATCATCTCCAGCGTCTTTACCTTCTCTATCTGATAAGGCCGTTCGCGGGAAATATCTCCCGATCCCTGCGCAAGGAGCCGAAGATATATCTCTGGGATTGGTCTGAAATTGACGACGAGGGGGCGCGTTTCGAAAACCTCGTGGCGAGTCATCTTCTCAAGTGGTGTCATTTCACGCAGGATTGGGGCCTGGCGCCTCTCGATCTTCATTACCTGAGGGACAGGGAGAAGCGCGAGGTCGACTTCCTTCTGACTCTCAAAAGGAAACCCTGGGCGCTGGTCGAGGTCAAAATGTCGGATACAACGCCGGGTCCGGCCATGAAGTATTTCGCCGAACGACTAAAAGCGCCTTACCGGATGCAGGTCGTCATGAATTGCGGGAGACCGGGGATGGCGGGAGATGTTCATGTGATCGACGCCGCGAACTTTCTGCGCACGCTGCCGGTATGAGACCATTTTTATTGCCCGGACATTCATTTTTGCATTCCTACACGCTCGCATGAAACTCGACGATCTCATTCAGCAACGGCAGTTTTTTGATCCGGTATTCGCCGAGGATGGGGTCGTTTTTATCTATCGGTTCCATAAGAGCCAATCCCAGAAACCAGGCGAAGTGTTCGAGAACGCGCAATCTAAAACAGGATCGGATCATCTTCTCCGGATCAAAGAACGCATCGGCCGGCAGTCCATCGAGCACCATGGGGAAAGCGCGCAGAAAGCAGTCTCCATAAAAGCTCTGTGGACGCCAATCGCCGCCATAACGGGTCAGCAGGTATAACGAAAAAAGAAACGACTGCTGAATAAAAGAAATGATGGGATACCGATCCCCGTACGCCCAGTTGTAATTTCGCGCGTAGGCACGGAAAAGGCGCGGATAAACGGCGGACATCCCGCCATCGGCCAGGAGCCCGCGGCAATCGCGGCTTAGAATAAAATGCCCCTTGTACTTGCGTATCAGCCCGGCCAGCTCGGCCACCCTGCGGGTCACATGCAGTTCGAAGAAATCCTCCTCCTTGACGATGCCGCATACGCGCATCATGCGCAGACGCGACCTTTCGACATAGTAACCCTGCGCATTATCCCGGCAGAACTTTCGGGGCAGATTGCCTTTTGCGGTGGCCTTCAGACCCTGATCGCCGATCGCCTCGACCATCAGATTGAACAGGGTCGCCATCGGCGAGTCGGGAGGCGTCCTGAGACGATCGGGAAAACTGACGACCTGTGGGGAATCGAAAGGAAAGTCCAGCATCCGGTGCATCTGTTCCGAAGACAGACCGTGAAAGTCGTCTACCGGAGCCTGATTTCGTCGCTTCGAGAAATCGGCGACAAAAGCATTGAGTTCTTCCAGCGACGCAAATTTGCGGTCTCCTATCTCCCGGTGCATTTGGTCGAAGA
>JBFZEY010000067.1:0-4561 GCA_041306625.1 Spirochaetota bacterium
CGACCTTCCCTATACGGAGCTCGTTGATATATTCGCTGATTTTTTTACCGGTGTACAGCCTGAAGAACCTGCCGAGACTGTCGGGATGCATGCTGAGCGAAGCGGCAAGTCCCTCGCGCGAGATGTCGGACGTGAAATTTTCGGCGATATACACCAGTGCCCTTTTAATCTTTTCCTCGGCAACAGGGGTGATGATCGTCTTCCGCACCGGACGAATGGTTTCCCTTACTGTCAGGTAGAGGAGCGCGTTTTCGATGGCGATGGATGTGGCCTCGAGGAAAGCCCTGAGCAAATACACATCGTTTTCCTCGAAATCCCCCCCTCTTTTCCCTTTCGAAGATACATGACCCCGATGCACCCCCCCCTTCCCCGGATCGGGATATACTGCTCGTGTCCGTGAGGACCGGGGGTTTTTGCATCCTTTCCCGTGTCATTGTTTTCTCTCTTCGCCGCCTCACGCACCAGCCGTTCAGATACCTTGAGCGACTCTCCGGTAGAACGGAACTCGGCGAGTATGGCCGGCGCGCCCTTTTCAACGGCCAGATATAAACGCCCCGCGACGGAACCGGATATCTCCACCGCCCGCTCAACTATCCGCCTCAGCAGCTCGTCGGGGTTGGAGAGAACGGTTATATCCCTGCTCATGGCGGCTATTCCCCGGCTACCTCCTTCCACAAGGCGCTTCATGGTGCCGGCTCCACGTACGGTCCGTTGAGAGGGTGAAAGATCGGCCAGGGTCTGAGCGCAAAGTTTCATTCCAACATCCCTGAAAAAGACGTCGATCGTTTTTTCCCCCACCCTTTTTTCCAGCGTGGCATTCAGCTCTCCGACCTCGTTGTGCAGATCCACAAAAGTATTGAGCAGGCCGTAGCTCATCGAGAGGATTATCAGCAAATAGGCGTACTCCAGAATATAAATGCCGGAATAAACGGCCGCGCCCACCATCGCATCGTTTATCGCGGAAAGGAAAAAGATCGCAAAGGCGATGAGTGACGGACGGAGGTGCCGGCCACCCGTTCCCGAGAAGTGACGAATGAGCAGGACCATCAGGAAAACCGAAAGCGCGATCATCGAACCGTACTGCAGCGTATACAGAGGGCCGGGGGTGGCTTCGAAATAGCTGACCCTTGCCAGGCCCGCGAATGAGACGTGTTTTATCGAGGGCCTGCCGGCGGAGAGCGTCAACATACCACGAATGGTCATCCCGGCGATGAAAAGGATGAAAAACCATATCGTCGACAGGACGAACAGACGACGCGAATGATACCGTGTAAAATAATAAACGAACCAGGCGATCGAAACGGAAAACAGGCAGAGGCTGGCGAACTGCAGACGCTGCCAGCTCATACCCTCATCAACCGAGCGGGACCCGTGTCCCGCGCAAAACACGTCGTAAAGGCCGATGCTCAGGCAGGTAAGCGCGAAGAACAGGTTTTCTTTCTGGTCCTTCAGGCGCACAAACATGACGAGATAATAAAGGCCCACATAAAAACACACCGCCGCCATCAGTAAAACTGGTAAGGATACTATATTCATCTCGTATCCACCGGCAGGTCGGGCTTAATAGATCACCCGGTTTTCGAGCTCGTTGGTATCGTCGGGCTTGCGTGGGAAATGACTGGCAAGCTCCGCTCCGCATTTCTCTATCACCGAGGTGGCGACAGCGCCCGCGCGGCCCTCACGTATTCCCGTCGCGAGCTCGGCTGAAAGATCCTCCCAGAATCCCGGAGGTATTTTTGTATTAATTCCCCGATCCCCAAGGATCCAGACCCTGTGTTCACGCAGCGAAATATATATCAGAATCCCAGTTTCATCCCTGGTCCTGTACAAACTTTTTTCGTAAAATGCTCGCACCGCCCCTTCTCGCACCGCCTCGGAAATCCTGGTCTTTGAAACGAAAAGGAGTTTTATTCCCGGAAATTTCAGTAAAATGTATTTCCAGACATAATAGAACAATGAGAGGAGCGGTATGAACGTCCAGACTGACACCGAGGTAGCACTTGACATCATCAACTGGAGCACGAATCCTGACTCACCGTCAGCCCAAAAACCTTCATGGAGCATGAGCGCCCGTATAAGCATTTCGGAGATCAGCGCGCTGAAAACGCCGAAAACCACCGCTCCGAACATCGCTGCCTCACGATAAAGAGCGCTTTCGTCCGCCACCATCAGGACGATCTCGCCGGAGGTTTTCGATTCGGCGGCATGCACCGCCTCCTCGATCGCCCTGCGCTCGGATTCGCTGAAGAAGTTTTTCGCATTCCTGTTCATCGTCTCACCCCTCACCATCTGCCCGAGGCGCCGCCGCCTCCGAATCCGCCACCGCCACCGGAAAAGCCACCTCCGCCGAAACTGCCCGAACCCCCGCCGAATCCTCCAAAACCTCCGCCGGAAAAGCCGCCGCCTGATCCTCTGGGCATGGAGCTTACCATAAGACCGAAAAGAAATCCTACTACGGCGAGTATTCCACCCGCCAGAAGGGAAATCCCGCCCACAAGTAAAAGCGCCCCGAGGGGCAGACCGATCGCCCCGGACACGCCTCCCAGTATCTTCGAAATGCCTCCAAGCGCGGAGGTTATAACGAAGAATGCCACCAGAAGCATAAACACGGGGGATCCGCTTCTGCTTCTGTGTTCAGGCTTTGCCTCCTCGGGAGCGACGTACTCTCCCTTCACTGTCGCGACAATGGCGTTTACCCCCGCCAGGATGCCGCCGTCAAAATCACCCTCCCTGAACCGCGGGACTATCTCATTGCGGATGATTCGACCCGCCATCAGGTCGGTGAGTTTACCCTCAAGCCCCCTGCCGACCTCGATGCGCACCGTTCGTTCCTCCAGCGCAACGATGAGTATCACACCATTGTCGAGCCCCTTGCGGCCGACTTTCCATTTCTCCGCCACTTTAATGCCGAATTCCTCGATGGGTACTCCTTCGATGGATTTCATCGTAAGGACCGCCACCTGGGTGGAGTCGGATTGTTCGAGCCCGGCCAGCGATAACTCGATCCGGGATTCGGTTTCCGTCGATAGAACCCCGGCCAGATCATTTATCCTGCCCGCAAGAGGGGGCACCTCAACCGCCTGCACCGGTGCGCTCAGAACGAGCAGCGTAAGTGCAACAGCGGGTAATTGAACTCGGCGTATCCAGTTCATATCGGTCTACTGAAACTGCACTTTCGGCGCAGCCTTGGCGGCCTCATCCGCTTTGAACGGTTCCTTGCGTTCGAGGTGAAGGAACAGTTTGTTGGTCAGCGAATTCGGAAAAATACGAATGTTCGTGTTGAAATCCTGAACCGACTGATTATAGCGTACCCTCGCGACATTGATCCGGTTCTCGGTGCCTTCAAGCTGGTTCTGCAAATCAGTGAAATTCTGGTTGGCCTTGAGATCCGGATAGCGCTCCATCACCACCATGAGGCGAGACAATGCGCTCGAAAGCTCACCCTGCGCCTGCTGGAACTTGGTAAATGTCTGCGGATTATTCAGGAGGTCCTTGGACATCTGTATGGTTCCGACCTTGGCCCTCGCCTCGGTAACGGCGGTCAGTGTTTCCCTTTCGTGCTTCGCGTAGGCCTTAACCGTTTCAACAAGGTTTGGGACAAGGTCCATGCGCCGCTGATACGCCGCTTCAACATCTCCCCATGCCGCGAATACCGCCTCTTCCTTGGCCTGCATTGTATTGTAACCGCAGCCCGTTGCCGTTATCGCGATAAACGCTATCATTAAATACGAAAAAAGATCCTTCATGCCGCCTCCGGATAATTTAGAATAATGTTCAGGCAGTCGCTCGATATGAAAAGCTCACTTCCGTCTCTCCATCGATCGCACCGTGTCGGGACATTCCCATGCGCGCAACATGCCTTCAGTATTAGTGTCATTTTTTACAACAGGTTACCTGATTATAATGATAACATCCGGAAAGGCACGGCAAGCATTTATTAGTGCATTGTAACCCTTTTCTCAAACTTCTTCGTGTACCTGCCGGCTTCCTGAAATAACCGCATGGAGAACCGTACTCAGGTCCTCCACCCTGTATGGCTTGACCACGACACCACTGAAACCGTATTCGCGGTAATTCGCCATAATCGGATCATTCGAATAGCCGCTCGATACAATCGCCCTGATATCCGGATCGATCTCGATCAGGCGCTTAATGGTGACTTTTCCGCCGGCCCCCCCCTGTATAGTCAGATCCATTATGACCGCGTCGAACGGATTGCCTGACTGCAATGCACGACGGTACATTTCCACCGCCACATCCCCATTCATGGCGAAATCCGTATCATAGCCGAGCGCGTCGAGCAGCCTGCCGGCGATATCGAGGATATGCTCCTCGTCGTCCATTATCAGCACCCTGCCCTTGCCCCGCATAATATCCCTGGTGCTCTGTTCCTTCCTCATTTCGCGGCCGCTGACCGCAGGGAGATAAAACACGATTTCGGCGCCGCCACCTTGGCGGGAAACGGCGAAGATGAAACCACCGTGTTTTCGAACTATATTGAAGCTGCTCGCAAGCCCCAGACCGGTGCCGTTTTCTTTTGTGGTAAAATACGGATCGAAAA
>JBFZEY010000068.1:0-18077 GCA_041306625.1 Spirochaetota bacterium
TTTTCGAGCCCGGGCATTTCGCCGATGGCCCCGAGGGCGCGCTCGAGGATTTCCTCGTCCTGCACATAAAGTACGCGCGAACCGGAGTCGTTAACAATGAATGAGAGCTCTTTTGCGGAAAGGGTCGGGTACACGCATACGGTTATGCCCGCCGCGCAGAGAACCGAATAATCGGCCCATACCCACTCGGGCGAGGTGTGGGCCATCACGGCGGCCCTGTCCCCTTTCTGTATGCCCATCTCCATGAGGCCCGACGCAAGTTCCCTGACGATTCGCCACAGTTCGGCGTAAGTGATGGACGCGGTGCTCTCAGGCCCCGTCTTCCACCACTGGGCACGGCGCATTCCGAACTTGACCGCGTTCCGGTTTAACAGCTCCGGGAACGTCTGTTGTGTTATATACCACCTGTTTTCCATTACTGCCTCCTTTCACTGCGCATGGCAGAGTGGATATGCCGTAAGGTTGAACACCGACCCGGGCCCGGAACGAGTCGCGATACATTCCGGTGCGGGGGTCACATATTGACACCGTACTGCATATCATATGTATATTCAAATACGAATATTTATATTTGATGCATAATGCAAGCAAAATATTGTAATATAGCAGAATTAATTACACCCGTTCTAACCGGTTCCCGCCGGGCCATGGTTATGATGGAGGCGGTTAGATTTGAAAGGCTTTGTTTTCGCGCTCCTGGAGCGTGATTCAAAAGGGAGAAAACGGTGTGGCGGAAGAATTTCCGGGATCCCCGTTCTTTTAATACTTGCGCTGGGCGTTATGGTTGACATAGTATTCCCTACCTCGTCCGGGGAAATCACTGAGCGGCAAGGGGCGTATACGTGGATAATCTCCTCTCCTTCACCCATACCGACGTAAGCTGGATCGATCTGGGCCTCCTTTTCGCTTACCTCGCCGGTATCACCGTTTATGGCTATCTTTTTAAGAGCCGTGTGCATACCTCGCGCGATTATTTTCTCGCGGGTAAAAGCCTGCCGTGGTGGATCATCGGCATGTCGATCATCGGGACGAACATCGGATCAAACGATTATGTCGGGGGCGCGGGGGGGGCGTACCGTACCGGGATGGCGCAGGCCAATTTCGAATGGATCGGCGCCATCCCGGCCATGATCATCGCCGCATTCATTTTCATCCCGTTTTACTGGCGTGCGGGCGTCTTCTCGATCCCTGAGTACCTGGGAAAGCGCTATTCCGAACCCGTGCGGGTCATCGCGGCGCTCATTCTCAGTCTGTTTTCGGTTCTTATCGTCGGGGTGTTTCTCTGGGCCACCGCGCTCATGCTTCAGACCTATCTTGGATGGCCCATACTCCTCAGCATTTTGATTACGGCCGGGGTCGTCGGTCTTTACACGGTCTCAGGGGGACTTGCGGCGGTGGCGTATACAGACGCGGTACAGCTCGTTATCATGTTCGCCGGTGCGGTGGTGGTCGCGATCGTCGGCGTCAACGCGGCCGGCGGAGCGGTCAATTTTGCGACACAGCTGCAGGAGCGGTTCCCCGACCATCTGCATACTTTTCTTCCGTCCACGCATGACGAATTTCCCTGGCCGGGGGTGCTCCTGGGTCTGGGGCTGGTGTTGTCGCCGGCATACTGGTGTACCAATCAGGCGATCATGCAGCGCTGTCTGGGCGCGAGAACGGAGTGGGACGGCAAGGCGAGCATGATGTTTGCCGCGATGGCCAAGACCTTTGTGCCGCTGCTTATCGTGCTTCCGGGCTTTTTCGCGCTGCTCATGGCGCCGGAGCATCTGGGGGTATCGGATCAGGCGCTCCCCTGGGTGGTGAAGAACCTGCTTCCTCCCGGCGTGTCAGGGCTCCTTTTCGTCGCTTTTATCGCGGCCCTGCAGTCGTCGGTTTCGTCCACCCTCAATTCGGCGTCGGTGATGGTGACGCGTGATATTCTGGGCGTGATACGGAGTAAAAGACTTGATGACGCGGCGGAACTGAGGATGGGCAGAATGATAACCATAGCGGCACTTGCGGCAGGCATCCTCTGCGCGCCGCTTACCGCTCAGTTCAGGGGAATATACGTTTACGTACAGCAGCTGCTCTCCTTTTTTCAGGGTCCGGTGTTTGCTTTACTGTTGATGGGAATTCTGTTTAAACGGATCACGCCGCGTGCCGGTCTCTGGAGCCTGCTGCTCGGGCTGGGGTTTGCGGCCCTGCTGGGGCTTGCCGGGCTTAACATGCTTTACATGGCATTCTGGAGCTTTGTGATGTCGGTCGCACTACTCTTCGGGATCAGTGCATTTACAAGGCCGAAGAGCGCGTCAGAGCTCGAAAACCTTACCTATACATCGGTGGTGAAGGAGGCGGTCGATGTCTGACTGGATACACGCGCTTCCCCTGTGGACCGCCAAGGTCGGGGCCATACTGCTCTTCGCGGGGGTGCTTGCGATGGTGTGGAGCCTGCCGAAGGATTTTGTATACTTCGGCGCGCCCGACCGGGGGCGCTGGAGGGACCTTCGCGTGTGGGCCACGGTCCTTTTAGCGGTGCAGTGCGGGATATACTATGTATTCTAGGCACACGGCCGGGTCGGCCGTCACGATGGCAGGTCCGGCGATTGTGGCCCTGGCCCTCGTTCTGTTCGCTTGTGCGCCGCTCGCCGCGGCTGAAGATTTTTTTTCATACAGCCGCATGGCGGCGGAGGCGCGTGAAACCGAAACGAAAATCGAATACTGGACTGAGGCGATCGGGAGCTGGACGACCGAAGCCGGGCAGTTCGCACTGTCCCGGGCCCATTTCAACCGGGGAGCCGCCCTGGCCCGCTCCGGATTGACCAAGAAGGCGATAGAGGATTATGATCGGGCCATCGAACTCGACCGGAGTTTCGCGAAGGCGTATAATAACCGTGGAATAATCCGCTGGAATTCCGGAGACCGGGAAGGCGCCATAACCGACTATGACCGCGCGGTGGCCGTTTCTCCGGACTTTTTTGAGGCCTATTACAACCGCGGGATCGCGCGCGCGGCCATGAGAGACTATCGCCGTTCGATCGATGATTATACGAAAGCTGTTTCGATTTCACCGCGCTACGCTAAGGCATTCAATAACCGCGGTATATCGCACATGGCCGTGGGCGAATACACCGAGGCTGTCGCGGATTACGACCGCGCCATCAAAATAGATCCGTCCGATCCGGTCTTCTGCAATAACCGGGGCGTCGCGCACGTACGGATGGATCGCCCGGAAAGCGCGCTGTCGGATTTTTCCAGGGCGATTGCGCTCGACCCATCCTATGCCGCGGCCCGGAGGAACAGGGGAATAGCCCATCATCTCGCCGGACGCTACGGTGAGGCAGCGGCGGATTACAGGGAAGTGCTGCGTATAAACCCGGGAGACCGGGGGATACGCCAGAGCCGGGTGCGGGCACTTGCCGGAAGGGAGCTTGCTCCCCGGACCTCCATGGGAAAGGATGTGCGAACGCCTGATCGCGGTCTCCGCCGGGACGGCGAGCGAACCATAAAGCGTGAGCCTCGCCAGGTCAGGCCGGGGACACCCGGCACGGGGCTACGCCCGGAAGAAAAGCGTGCGGCCGCGAACCATTTTAATCGGGGTATGGACCTGGCGAAAAAAGGCAGGCCCGAACAGGCGATACGGGAGCTCACGCGGTCCGTGCGGCTTAATCCCGATCAAAGCGGGGCCTATGTTGAACGCGGAAGGCTCTACGCGGAACGGGGCGACCTGGTGAAGGCCGGGGACGACTACGACAGGGCGATAGCTCTCAGACCGGAGAGTCCGTCACTGTATTATAACCGCGGGATTATTCTCTATAGGAAGGGGTTGTATCGTCGCGCCGTAAAGGATTTCTCGCTCGCCATAGCACTGGATCCGGGTTCCCCGGAATCGTTCAACAACCGGGGAAGCGCACGTCTGGCCGCCGGCGAAACCAACGAGGCCATTCGCGACTACGCACAGGCCCTCGGCTTGAGGCCCGATTACGCCCGTGCCTACGCAAACCGTGGTGTGGCCCTTTTCTATAAAGGCGATTTTCAGGGAGCGCTCGCCGATTTCAACGGCGCGCTTCACATCGATCCGCGGGATGAAATGGCGCTGCATAACAGGGGGATCGTCAGGTACGTGCTGGGCGATCGCGCCGGTTCGCTTAAAGATTTCAATGCCGCGATTACGATCGATCCGGGTAATAGCTATGCGCGGATTTGGCGCCTGGCAGTCGCCGATGGAGAGTCCGACACCGTATTTACCGCCTACAGAGCGGAAGAGCGCGCGCGGTACGCGCGGCAATCCTCGTCCTGGCCGGAAGCGCTGATGCGCGGGTTTCTCGGGCTTGGTACTGAGGCGGAGCTATTGGGAAAAGCAGGTACCGGTCAGGACGCGAGGGAGGTAGGACGAAGGCGTGCCGAGGCGCTGTATTATCTGGGACTTCGCAGAAAGGCGATCGAGGGGAAAGGCGGGCAATCCATTGATTATTTTAAAAGGAGCCTGGCGGAAAACGACTCCATGAGCCATGCCCGGCGTCTGGCGAGATTCGAGATTTCCGGCGACTGAGCACGATACGATAATTCTCGTACAACAGGCAGGGGGTGATTATGGCGGTAAGCGGATTAAAACGGGTGCTCGGCCTTTCCGAGGTGTCGTTTATCGCTATCGGGTGCACCATCGGCGGTGGAATTTTTGTCTTTACCGGAATCGTACTCAAAATTGCCGGCAACGCCCTGCCGCTGGCCTTTGCGATCGCCGTGATCCCCGTCCTCATCAGCATGCTGCCGCTGGCAATGCTGGGGTCGGCCATCCCGGCGACCGGCGCGAACTACAAGTATCCCAGCCGCATGGTGTCGCCGGGCCTCGCCTTCGTAGGCGTGTGGGTGTACATCCTGGCGTCCTTTTTCGGGCAGATCCCGCTGTATGCCATAAGCTGCGCGCGGTATATCGGCACGCTGGTTGACGGGGTACCCGTGGAACCGGCCGCGGTTGCGATTCTTACCGTGTTTTTCATCGTAAATCTGCTCGGAGTGAAACCTGCGGCATGGGCACAGGGCCTGATGGTGATAGTTATGATCGGTGCGCTGGTGTTCTACTCGGCAACGGGAGCCACCGCGTTCAATCCCGAAAATCTCAGGGGGATGTTCGACAGGGGGGCCGGTCCACTGCTGCTGGGGGTGGCGCTGCTCACCTTCACCTACCTGGGATCGAATGCGATAATCGAGCTGGGTGACGAGATAAACAATCCCGGCAAGGTTATCCCGCGCGCTTTCTTCATCGCCTTCCCCGTGGTCGCGGTTATCTATGTTTTTGTTGCGCTCACCACTGTCGGTGCGGCCCCCGTCGAGACCTTGCTGGGTTTTCAGGACCCAATGTCCGAGGTCTGCGGGGCGTGTGCGGGCGGGACAGGCCGGCTGTTTTTCGTTCTCGGCGGAGCGGTGCTTGCGCTTCTGACAACGCTCAACGCGCTGTTCATGGTCGGGACCAAGTCGCTCCTGGTGGTAATAGACGATCATATTCTCCCGGCCTGGCTCGGCGGTCTCAACAGAAGGTTCGGGACACCGCACATCCTCCTCTCGGTGATCTATGTGTGTTCGGTCCTCGGCGTGCTGTCGGGACTTCCGCTGGAGACGTTCGCGTCCTATGCGGCGCTGGGGGGGATGATAATCTTCGTGCCGGTGCTCATCGCATCGCTCAGATTGCCGCGTCTCTACCCCGAACGTTACGAACGCTCTGAGTTCAAGCTCAAAGGTTTTTTTCTCTGGCTATGCCCGTGCGTGGGCTTTCTGATGGTTGCCTTTTTCAGTGCGGTCATTCTTGCCGATTTGAAAAGTCCGGTGAAGATCGGGCTCTTTGGCGTGTTTATTCTGTCGGGTATTGTATACTATGCGGTCAGGAAGCGCCTGCTGCTGCGTGAAGGCGTTGACCTGGGCCTGATAAAAGGGAGGAACGACTGGGGTGAGTAATACCGATAGGACGTTGCCATTGTTTCATGCGTACCCGGAGCTGGAAATCAATATCCCGCGGGTTTCACTCGGCGCGTTTCCAACACCCGTACGCCGGTTAAGCGGGTTCGATTGTGAGAACCTGTGGGTTAAACGCGACGACCTGAGTTCCACCGTATATGGCGGAAACAAGGTGCGCAAGCTCGAGTTCATACTTGGCGACGCCATAAAGCGAAACATACGGGAGGTGGTGACCATCGGCGGTATTGGAACCAACCACGGTCTGGCGACGGCCATCTATTGTCAAAGGCTTGGAATACGGTGCACCCTGCTGTTGTTCGGGCAGCCGGTTACGAGCTATGTAAAACGCAACCTGCTTCTGTACCGGCATTTCGGTGCCCGGATCGTCTTTACAGGGTCCCTGCCCAAAACAGTGCTCGCTTATTATCTGACGCATCGCCTGTCGCATCCCGCCGCTCAGTACGTCTTCGCCGGAGGTTCGAACGTGCTCGGCACCATAGGTTTTGTTAATGCCGCTTTCGAGCTCAGGCGGCAGGTTGAAGAAGGGCAGATGCCCGAACCGAACTACATTGTCTGTCCCCTCGGCTCCAACGGCACCCTCGCGGGTCTTACACTCGGGGCGCGCCTTGCCGGGCTGCACTCAACCGTCATGGGCGTACGGGTGACGGCGTCGCACCTGGGCCCATTCCCGGCGTCGACGCCCGGTGCGGTCGCAAAGCTTATGGCGGAAACGCTTCGTTTCCTCCGTCGTAAAAGCCCTCTGGTCGCGGAGGTCAGCACCAGGGCGCCGGAGGTGCTGGATGAGTATTTCGGAGAAGGGTACGGGTGCCCGACTGCCGCCTGCTGCGAGGCGATCGATATCATGAAACAGCGGGAGGGCCTGGACCTCGAGCCCACCTATACCGGAAAGACCTTCGCCGCAGTGCTGGACATGACGCGCCGCAACCGGCGGCGCAGCGACGTTGTGCTGTACTGGCATACCTATAACTCGGTTGATCTTACGCGCGAGGCGGAGTCGGTCGATTTTCATGATCTGCCCCGGTCTTTTCACCGTTTTTTCGAGATGCCCGAGGTTCCCGTACCGATCTGCCATGCCTAGGGGTCAATCACTGTCCGGCAATAGCGGGGTTTCACCGTCCACGGGCGGGCGGAACCCCGCAGCCCTTCCCTGCAGGCGAAACCCCGAAATAAAAAAAACTTGAAATTAATGGTAACATTTTGGACTATGTTTGTGGAGAAGTAATTTTTCCCTTTTTCTTAGCGTCTGCCTGCGGATAAGGAGAGAGTGGTCAAACCACTCTCTTTTTTCGATATAAACAGCGGTCCGGAGATGAGCAATCCAGCGGTCAGGGAACAGGTGATGGAGACGGTCAGGGCCGTCGCCGAAGACCTCGGATATTTGATTTACGAGGCGGGCCTGCTCCTGAAGGGAAAGAACTCGAGCGTTGTCGTCAAGATCGATGGAAGTGCGCCGATCTCCCATTCGGACTGTCAGGCCTTCAGCACGGAACTGTCCCGGCGCCTGGATGAGGCTGGCCTGCTCCCGGATTATTCGCTGGAGGTTTCTTCCCCCGGAATACGTCGGCAGCTTCGAAGTGTAGAGGAGTTCGAGCGGTTCAGCGGTTCCCCCGCGAAGGTCATATTCCGCGAAGGCGACGGACAGCGCGTCGTCAAAGGCCGGATAGGACGAGTGGCGGGCGGGATCGTCGAGTTTCACGAGGGAGACAAAGCGATCATGATCGCTTTCGATGCGATAAAGAGCGCGAACCTTGAATTTTAGCGCGTGTATCCGGCAGGGACGGAGAATTATAAACGTGGTGAAGGTTTGAAACATGAGCAACAACTTTTTCGAGGCGTTACACCAGATTGCGAATGAAAAGGGAATAACGCGGGAAACAATCGAGGAAATCGTCGAATCGGCGATGATCTCTGCCTATAAGAAGCAGTATGGTTCGAACACCAGCGTTCGTGTGGTTTTCGACCGCGACAAAAACACCGTCAAGATCGTTTCCAGGAAAATGGTGGTCAATTCGCCGAGGAACCGGGCGGAAGAGGTTCATGTCGACGAGGCCCGGCGGTTCAATCCCGAAGCCCGGCTGGGCGACGAGATGGACGTGGAGGAAAACCCGCTCGAATCGTTCGGGAGGATAGCGGCTCAGACGGCCAAACAGGTGATTGTCCAGAAGATCAAAGAGGCCGAGAAGAACATCGTTTACAATGATTTCAAGGACAAGGAAGGCGATCTCATCAACGGGTACCTTCAGCGAAAGACGAAGGACGCGATTTTTGTGGACCTCGGCAAGACCGAGGGAATCCTCCCGGCTCGCGAACAGTCGCCGCTCGAGCATTTTAAAACCGGCGAGCGCATTAAGGCGCTTGTGCTTTCAGTGCAGAAAAACACCAAGGGGCCGTCGGTGGTGCTGTCGAGGGCCAACACAAAGTTTATACAGAAGCTCTTTGAAATGGAGATCCCCGAGGTGTATGACGGGGTTGTGCAAATCGTCAACATAGTGCGCGAGCCCGGCCTTCGCACCAAGGTCGCCGTGGTCAGCGAGAGGGACGACGTGGACGGAGTGGGCGCATGCGTCGGCATGAAAGGCATACGTATCCAGTCCATCGTGCGCGAGCTCGAGGGTGAGAAAATCGATGTGGTCGAGTGGGTTGACGACCGACGGGTAATGGCGGCGAACGCGCTTACGCCCGCACGCGCCAAAGAAGTCATAGAGACCAGAAGCGGCGGGGTGATCGCCGTCGTCGAGAAGGAACAGTACAAGCTGGCCATCGGCAAGGCGGGACACAACGCGCGGCTTTCGGCAAGGCTCTGCGGGTTCGATATTGATATCAAGACCGAGGAGCAGTACCGTGAGTTCCTGAGCTCGAGTGAGTCCCGGGCCATGGTGGAGCAGCTATTTGCGAGCAAGGACGTCGAAGAAACGCCAATCGACGAACTGCCGGGTCTCGATAGCCGGACCATCAAGCTCCTGGAGGCAGGAGGGCTCTTCTCGGTCGAAGATCTGGTGGAGACGTCGTTTGACGATCTCATGAAAATCGACGGAATCGGCGAAAAAACCGCCAAGAAGATAATGGACATCCTCGCGGAATCGATCGATTTCGAGGAAGAGATGGACGAGGAAGAGGCGGAAGAAGGAGAACGGAAGGAAGAGGCGGGTGAAGCGGAGACGGCGGGGGCCGTTGACGAAGCGGATGCGGAGAAGTAATGGCGCGAAAAAGCGCGACCAGACCGTGGAAATAAACAGGACCGCGTTCTTCCGAAAATTCAATAGGTAGAAGCAAGGTGCAAATGAAAGCAATTGATATTGCAACCGCAAATCATGTAACAGAAGAAGATATCATTACTATCTGTAAAGACCTGGGAATAAGCTGCGCCGGGATGGATGCCGAGTTCTCCGAGAAGGACGTCTTCCTGGTGCAGAAAAAAATAGAAGTAATCAAGGAGCAGCGGGCGAAGGCGGCGAGGGAGCTTCTGGAGCGGAAGAACGAACGCAGCGAAAAGCCGGGCGCAAAGATCAAGCTGAAGCGCAAGGTGACCGTTTCGAAGGAGCTCATCAAAGAGAAGCACGATAAGGACGAAGAAGCCGCGGCCGCTCCCGCGCCGCTCACGGAGCGGAAGGAAGAAGGCCCGAAGGCCGCTTCCGCCCCCCCGCGCGAGGAAAAACGTGCTCCGGCCGCGGGCAGGCCCGCTGCCGGGCGCGCTGATCAGCGGCCCCAGGCGGGACGGCGGCCTGATTCTCGGCCCGCGCCGAGAAGCGACGCCGCCCGCAGGCCCGGTCCCGGAGCACCGGGGGCACGGCCCTTCGGCGATCGCAGGCCCGGTCCGGGCGCACCGCCATCCAAGGACGCCGGAGCGGCCGACAAGAAGGACGAGGCCATTTCGGCCAAGGAAAAGGAAAAGAGAAAGAAGGCCAAGGAAAAGGAAAAAGAGAAAGAAGGCAAGAAGAGTCTCTATAAGGACAAGGGGAAGAGGACCTTCGAAAAAAGCCTTTTTTCGCGCAGAAAGAAAGGCGGCCACCATTCCGGAGCTCAGGAGCAGGAGCGTGTGGCCGTATCGCCGAAAAACATAGATATCACCGATAGCATCTCCGTAGGAGATCTCGCGAAGAAGCTGAACGTAAAGGCAAGCGAGGTGATCTCGCGCCTGATGAAGCTCGGTATGATGGCCACAATAAACCAGGTGATCGACGCGGAGACCGCCGAGATCCTCGCCTCGGAATTCGGCACGGTCGTGCGCGTGGTCTCACTCTTCGAGGAAACGGTAATCCGCCACGAGGAGGAGGACCGGGCGGAGGATCGCGCAAAGCGCCCGCCGATCGTTACCGTAATGGGTCATGTCGACCATGGGAAGACCAAACTCCTCGACGCCATCAGAAAGACCAACGTCGTCGACGGCGAGTTCGGCGGAATCACCCAGCACATCGGCGCCTATACGGTGAAGGTGCGCGACCAGTTCGTCACTTTCCTGGATACCCCGGGTCATGAGGCCTTCACCACGATGCGCGCCAGGGGCGCGAGCGTCACGGATATCGTCATCCTGGTCGTCGCGGCCAACGACGGTGTGATGCCGCAGACGGTCGAGGCGATAAACCATGCCAAGGCCGCCCATGTTCCCATCATCGTGGCGATCAACAAGATAGACCTTCCTGAAACGAACGTTACGCGCATACGCCAGGACCTTTCGAATTACGATCTTGCGCCCGAAGAGTGGGGGGGGACCACCCTCTATGCCGAGGTCAGCGCCAAGCAGATGATCAATATCGAGGAACTCCTCGACCTTATCATCATCCAGTCCGAAATGCTCGAGCTTGACGCCAATCCGGCGCTTTTAAGCCGCGGAGTGGTGATTGAATCGCGTCTCGACCCCGGACGGGGACCGGTAGCGACCGCGCTGGTACAGAACGGCACGCTGCACCTGGGTGATCCCTTCGTTGTGGGCATCTACTCCGGCAAGGTCAGGGCGATGTTTAACGACCAGGGTCAGCCGGTGCAGGAGGCCGGCCCCTCCACACCGGTCGAGCTGGTGGGTCTTTCCGGGGTCCCCTCCGCGGGTGATCCGTTCCAGGTGGTCGAATCCGAGAAATATTCCAAACAGATATCGCAGAAGCGCATCGACCTCAGGCGGCTTGAGACCGCCAAAAAGGTCCGCAAGGTGACACTGGAAGACCTTAACGAGATGATTCGCGAAGGGGAGGTGCAGGAGCTCCGCGTCGTCATAAAAGCCGACGTTGACGGTTCCGTTCAGGCACTCAAGGAATCGCTGGAAAAACTCTCCACCGGCGAAGTGCGCGTCAAGGTGATCCATGCGGGGACCGGCGGCATCAACGAGTCGGACGTTATGCTGGCATCCGCGTCTAACGCCATCATTATCGGCTACCACGTGCGGCCTACGTCCAGGGTGTCGGAACTGGCCGAGAAGGAAAGCGTATCCATAAAATTCTTCAACATAATTTTCGAGGTGACCGATTCAATCCGGGGTGCCATGGAGGGGATGCTCTCCCCCGAATACAGGGAAGAGGTCGTCGGAAGCGGCGAGGTGCGCCAGATATTCAAAATATCGCGTCTGGGTACCGTCGCCGGCGCCATCGTTCTTTCCGGAAGGGTCAACCGCAAGAACAGGGTGCGGATTATCCGCGACGGCGTGGTGGTTTTTGACGGCGAGCTCAAGTCGCTCAAGCGCTTCAAGGACGATGTCACGGAGGTCGAGTCGGGTCAGGAATGCGGTTTCGGCATGATTAATTACAACGATCTCAAGGAAGGGGACACCTTCGAGGCTTACAGGACGATCGAGATCGCCAAGACGTTAGACGGTTAGCCCATGGCAACGCACCGAAGGGAGCGGCTCGAGGAGCTCGTCAAGCGGGTCGTCGCGGATGCGCTGCTTTCCGAGATAAAAGATCCGCGCATCGGTTTTGTTTCGGTTGTCCGTGTGAAGCTTGCCAAGGACTACAGTGTTGCCGATATATTCGTCTCGGTGCTCGGGGA
The DNA here is from genome assembly GCA_041306625.1 of Spirochaetota bacterium. Classification (GTDB taxonomy): domain Bacteria; phylum Spirochaetota; class UBA4802; order UBA4802; family UBA5368; genus MVZN01. The sequence goes on from JBFZEY010000068.1 coordinate 11,929, forward strand.
CGATATCCAGAAGAAAAAATCGATGGCGGGCCTTGAGTCCGCCTGCAATTACATACAGTTCCTCGTCGGCAAGGCAATTCAGCTTCGCTCCACGCCGCGCCTTATTTTTCATCTTGACACCTCGGTAGAGGAGGGCGTTCGGCTTGTCGGTGTTATAGAGAAGCTTGACGCGGAAGGCGGCTCGCGCCGCGCCGCGGAAGCCACCGATACGGACGATGAAAAGGGCGGAGAAAACGGCGGCTGACGGTGGACGGTTTTGATGCGAGGGATGCGGTTCTTCTCCTCGACAAGGAGAAGGGCAAGACCTCCTTTTCGGCGATTGAAGAAGTGCGCAGGCTGTTCGGAGCCGGAAAGGCCGGCCATTCCGGAACGATCGACAAGGCGGCAACGGGTCTTCTTGTGGTCTGCACGGGCTCGGTGACGGGGCTCACGCGGTATTTCCTCGAGGGGGACAAGCGCTACACGGGCGTCGTTCGCCTGGGCGTTAGGACCGACACCTGCGACGCCGAGGGTGAAGTCACCGCGGTCGGGAGCATAAACGGGATTGATGAAAGCAGGATACGCACCATAAAAGAGCGTTTCTCCGGTGAAATCAGCCAGATGCCGCCGCTGTATTCCGCGTTGAAAATCAAGGGAAAGAGGGCGTCAGACCTCGCCAGACAGGGGCGGTCGGTTGAGCTGGCCGCGCGGAATGTCGTTATAAGAGAGTTGAATATACTCGATGTCAATCTTGAAAAGGGCACGCTGACGGTGGATGTGCTTTGTTCGAAAGGCACCTATATTCGTTCGCTCGCCCGTGACATAGGCGAGTTCCTGGGAACCGGGGCGCATCTTGCGGAGCTTAGGCGCACCGCTTCGGGGCATTTCTCCGTGAGCGACGCGGCGACGATCGGGGAGATGAGAGAGTATCTTTGCGGCATGCGGTCTGATGGGCGCTTTATACTGGCCCCGGAGGAAGCCCTTAAGGATTTCGGGAGGATCGTTGTCGGCGAGGCCGCGCTAAAAAGGGTTAATAATGGGGCATTTTTCCCCAGGGGTGATATAGTGAGCATGGAAGGGGAGTCGCCATTTATTATACTCGACGGTCATAAAAATTGTATTGCCATTGCGGACGTCGATACTGATAATTGGTCAGTCGTATACAGGAATGTATTTAACAGGAAAAATCCCGGCTGAATCCGGGCCGGCGCACAGCGACAACACCGGTAAAGCAAACACGATCAATCACATAAGGAATAAGGAGAACAGCGGCATATGCGTCAGAAGAGCGAGGTCATCAATCAGTTTAAAAGGCATGAGAGCGATACCGGCTCCCCGGACGTTCAGATTGCACTGCTGACGGAAAGGATCAACCACCTGACGGAGCATTTCAAGGTGCATAAAAAGGATTTTCATTCCCGCAGGGGGCTTCTGAAACTCGTCGGCCAGCGGCGCAGACTCCTGGATTATCTCAAGAAAATCGATCTCGAGAAATACCGGAGCCTCATCGAATCGCTCGGCCTGAGAAGATAGGTATTCCTCCACGGCGGACGGCGACCGGCCCGCGCCTGCAGGATAGTGCGATTACGGGCATCAAGGCATTGAAGAGGTATAATGATGAGTTTTGAATCAGGAATTGGAATTGGCCGGGAGAAGATACGGTTCAGCACGGGCTATCTCGCGAAACAGGCGGACGGCGCCGTAGCGGTTTCCAGCGGCGAGTCGATCGTCCTCGCGACCGCGGTCGTTTCGCGGAAGGTGGCCGAAGGACAGGATTTCTTCCCGCTTACCGTTGATTACCGGGAAAAGTTCTACTCCGCAGGCAAAATCCCGGGGGGGTATATCAAGCGCGAGGGGCGGCCCAGCGACAGGGAGACCCTGACAAGCCGCCTCGCCGACAGGCCGCTACGCCCGCTCTTTCCCGAGGATTTCGTCAGCGAGGTGCAGATCATAATTTCCGTGCTCTCCACCGACCAGAAGACCCAGTCGGATGTTCTCGCCATCAACGCGGCGTCGGCCGCGCTTTCAGTTTCGGGCATTCCCTTCAAGGGGCCCGTTGGTGCGGTCCGTGTCGGCAGGATCAAGGGTGAGTTTATCGTAAATCCCACTTTTGATGAATCGGGCGAAAGCGATATCGATCTTGTCGTCGCCGGCACCAGGAAAGCCGTCACCATGATCGAAGGCTCGGCGAAAAACGTCAGCGAGGAGGACATGATCAACGCCGTCGTCTTCGCGCACGAGCAGATAGCCAGGCTCTGCGACGCGCAGGATGACCTTAAGCGACAGGTCGCGAAGCCGGAGATGGTATATGCTCCAAGGAAGAGGGACGAGGTGCTCAGGGACGAGGTGCGCAAGCGTTTCCTCCAGGAGGTGGTCGACCTTGTAAAGCTCAACGAGAAAAAGGACCGCGAGGACGCGCTCCGGGGCATCATAGAGCGGGCGTCGGCGGAGATGAAGGCTTCCTTCCCGGACTCGATCGGTCAGGTCGGATCGATAATCGACGATCTCGACTATGAGGTGATGCGTGCGCGCATACTCGACGAGAAGCGTCGCGCGGACGGCAGGAGCCTGACGGATATCCGGCCGATTGAAAGCATGATTGGCGTGCTGCCGAGGGCGCACGGTTCCGCCGTATTTACCCGCGGCCAGACGCAGAGCCTCGGGGTCGTGACGCTCGGCACGGGACGCGATTCCCAGCGGCTCGATGCAATCGAAGGAGAGAGCTTCCGCCGTTTCATGCTGCACTACAACTTCCCACCCTTTTCGGTGGGAGAGACCGGCAGGTACGGCGGTACAGGGAGGCGCGAAATAGGCCACGGGATGCTCGCCGAGAGGTCGTTGCACTATATACTTCCCGAGGCCGAGAAATTCCCGTACACCATACGGGTCGTTTCCGAAATACTCGAATCGAACGGCTCCTCGTCGATGGCGTCGGTATGCTCCGGTTCACTTGCGCTCTTCAACGCCGGCGTGCCGGTAAAAGCCGCCGTTGCGGGAATAGCCATGGGCCTCATCCTCGAGGGTGACCGGTATGCCATCCTGAGCGATATCATGGGGCTCGAAGACCACCTGGGCGATATGGATTTCAAGGTTGCCGGCACGTCCGAAGGGATCACCGCGTTCCAGCTCGATATTAAAATCGAGGGAATAACGCCGCAGATCATGCGCGAGGCGCTTACGCAGGCACGCGAGGGAAGGCTTCACATTCTGGGCAAAATGAATGAAGTGATTTCAGAGCCTGCAAAGGAGCTCTCCCCGAACGCGCCGCGGATAATCATGATCAAGATCGAAATAGACAAGATCGGCGGCCTGATCGGACCCGGCGGAAAGGTGGTCAAGGCCATCGTGGAAGAAACCGGCGCGGAGATTAATATCGAGGACGATGGAACGGTTACGGTATCCGCGGTCGACAAGGAATCCATCGACAAGGCGCTGGCTAAAATCAGTGCGATAACCGAGGACGTCGAGATAGGCAGAATCTATAACGGACGGGTTAAAAAGGTGATGGAGTACGGAGCGTTCGTCGAGATTGCTCCCGGCAGGGAGGGGCTTGTTCACATCTCAAAGCTTGACTTCGAAAAGGTAAATAAAGTAAGCGATATCCTCAAGGAAGGCGACGAAGTGGCGGTCAAGGTTGTAGGCATCGATCGGCAGGGAAGAGTCGACCTTAGCAGAAAGGACGCGCTGAAGCGATAGCGTCGTTAGCCAATGGTTTTAAAATATACGCTCGATAACGGAATGGTCATTCTCCTCGAACCCATCGAGGGGGTGGCTTCCGTTTCGGCCGGCCTGTGGGTGAAGACGGGCTCGCGGAACGAGCAAAAAGATCAGATGGGGTACGCCCATTTCATCGAACACATGCTGTTCAAGGGAACGTCGAACTATTCCGCGCGGGATATCGCACGTATGGTCGACCGGGTAGGTGGACAGCACAACGCCGCAACCAACCGGGAATACACCTGCTACTACATCAATGTCATCTCTGATTATCTCGAGCTTTCAGTGGATCTTCTCGCCGATATGTACTACCATTCGCTTTTCGATGCCGACGAGATCTCCAAGGAAAAAAACGTCATTCTCGAGGAGATCAGGATGTACGAGGACACCCCGGACGAGCTGATCCACGACGTGTTCATGGAGTGCATGCTCTCGGACCATCCGCTGGGGCACCCGATTCTCGGAACTCTTGACAGTATTGACGGGATAGACAAAATTCGACTCCTCGATTTTTTCAGGGAAAACTACTCGCGGGGAAACTGCATTTTTGCGGTCGCGGGCAATTTCGACGTGGAAAAAACGAAACGGCTCATTGAGCGGGCTTTTTCCTCGCCGCTTTCCGAAGGGGGCGCGGTGGTCCGCGGCGGCGAAGATCCTCCCAGGAGGATATTCAGGCGGCATATAACGCGCGACCTCGAACAGATCCATTTCTGTCTGGGAACGGAGGGCCTCCACAGGAGCGACGAAAACCGCTGGGCTCTTTTTTCGCTCAGCACCATCCTGGGTGGCAGCATGTCATCGAGGCTCTTTCAGAATATCCGTGAGAGGGAAGGGCTCTGTTACGCGATTTACTCCTTCCATTCTGCGTATCTCGACAACGGTGTTTTCGGTGTTTACTGCGGGACTTCCCCCGACAATTACGACCGGGCCCTGGGCCTCATCGTGAGGGAGTGCGAATCGCTGCTGGCGGAAGGGGTGACCGACGAGGAGCTGAACGACGCTAAAACCTTCATGAAGGGCAACCTGGCGTTGAGCATGGAGAGCACCGAGGTACGCATGGGCCATCTCGCCAAGAATGAGATGATTTACGGCAGGCATTTCAGTTTCGATGAAATGATTGAGAAGATAGACGCCATTTCTATGGACGACTTCAGCAGGGTGGTCGATACCATATTCAGGGGTAAGCAGCTTACCCTGGTTTCGATAGGTCGAATCCCCGGGAACACGGGTCCCGAAACAGCCAATCCCATCCTGCTCGCCGGCGGCAGACGGCTTCCTTAAGAATCACGGTAAAAACTTCTTGAAAATAAACAGAGCATACCGGCATCATTAACGGATTTCGCCGGGGCGGGAGGCTTTTGCCTCTATAGATCCGACTCCGGCTTGGCGATAATTTTCATAGAGGAGACGCGGTATGGCAGCTAAGGGCGATGCTGTGAACAGCACGATCGGCGAAGGATCGATATTCGAAGGAAAATTCTATATCAGCGGGTCGCTCAGGATAGACGGTAAATTCGAGGGCGAGATCAAGACCGATGAGGAGCTGGTGGTGGGCGAGACTGGAAAGGTCAAGACGAACATCGACGCCAAATCGGTCGTGGTGGCGGGGACCGTTATAGGTAATATAAAGGCCGACGAGGAAGTCAAACTCCTCGAGACGGGCAGGGTGCTCGGAGACATCGTTGCGCCGGCGATCGCGATACAGCGCGGCGTGATCGTTCAGGGGCATGTTACGATCACCGCGGGACAGCGGAAGGACGTAAAGAAACTCATCGAAGAATCATTCAGCAGCGGATCGGACAAGCAGTCCGAGAAATCATCCAGGTAGCGAATGGATCTCCCGGAGGCAGCGTCGCTGATTTAAGCCAATGAAAGGTTTCCGTTCGAGAACATTCAGGATGGGTGCCTACACGGTCACCACGACAATCGATAGGATTATCGTATTGAATGTGGGTGGCGGCCGGGTCCGGTCGTATATATTTGATAAGAATCCTTTTTCGAGAATGAAACGTCGCACCATGGCTGCGGTCTGTCTGCCGCTCGCGGCGCTGTTCGTGGTCCTCTTCCTCTCGCACGATCGACCTGTCGGCGGGGAAGGAGTGGGCGACGAAGAGCGAAAGAATATGCTGCTCCTCTCCTCGCAAACAGATTTTTCGGCGCCTGCCGAAGATTCAACGCTTCATGTCCGTACCCACCACGTAAAAAACGGTGAAACGCTCAGCAGGATCGCGCGGGAATACGGCGTTTCAATGGACACAATCTGTGGCAGCAACCGGCTCACTTCCTACGACATGCTCCCGGTCGGGGCTATTCTGAAAATTCCCTCCAGGGACGGCATCCTTCATTCAATAAAAAAGGGACAGGATATTCACGCAGTCGCCGCTTATTATCGCGTGCCGGTGGCGAAGATACTTGCCGAGAACCGCATAAGGAATTATGATTTCGTTCAGGAG
>JBFZEY010000069.1:0-2500 GCA_041306625.1 Spirochaetota bacterium
CCCGCGGCAATGCTTTTCCTGAAATCATCGGTAACGCTGCGGATGATGTTCACCACGATGCCATGCCCCAGGCTATCACAGAAACAGGCGATCTCCTCGTCCTGCAGAAGTTTCTCCACCTGGGGGATGTTTCTCAGTATATCCTTATTTATATCCATTGCAGTCCCGCCGACGTTCTGCCGTAAAAGAAGTGTCCATCAAAACAAACGAACACCTATCCCTCACTGCTCCCCTTGAGGAAAGGGAATCAATTTCAATAACAACAGTGATGTGTCCAGGGATAATGACGTATATGCGGAAGGGGCAGGAATCGAACCTGCCGCTGCAATAAATTACAGCCTACGGTTTTGAAGACCGCGGGGGCCACCGGACCCCATCCTCTTCCATGAGAGTCGTGTTTCAGCATCTCTCGTTGTAGGAATTCGACCGGGAGGTGTCAATAATTTTATTCGAAGCTCAGACAAGACGCAGGACGGGACGGTCTGAATTGGCGACAGATCCGATGCGCGTCGCGGCGGCCACTCCGCCCGCACGAAGCCCGGCAAGGAGCGCGTCGGACTCGGTCGCCGGCAGGGCGATGAGCAGCCCGCCCGATGTCTGCGGATCGAAGGCGATATCGGCAAGCTCGCGCCGGACCGCCGCATCGATCACGCACAGATCTCCGACATGATCCCTGTTGCGGTACATACCGGCCGGAATGAGCCCCATGGCCGCGTTATCACCGGCCCCCGGTAATACCGGAAGGCTCGCCGTATCGATGCGAACCTCGAGCGCGTCGCCGGCGAGCATCTCGCGCAGGTGGCCCATCAGCCCGAAACCGGTTACGTCGGTGCAGGCGTGGATGGAGAAACCCTCCAGCGCTGCCGCGGCCGCGCTGTTGAGCGTCCGCATGGTTTCGATAAAGGGCCCGAGTACGGCCGGATCGGATTCGCCGGCCTTCACCGCGGTGCCGATAATCCCGGTCCCCAGCGCCTTGGTGAGCACCAGCGCGTCGCCCGCGCGAAGCCCGCAGTTTTTCAAGGCCTTCGCCGGATGGACCACTCCGGTGACGGAAACGCCGTATTTGAGCTCCTCGTCCTCCACGCTGTGCCCGCCGAGTAGCTGCACGCCGGCGCCTGTCAGCACGTCCAGTCCTCCTTCGAGAATACGCCCGAGGATGTCCAAGCTGAACTTTTTGGTCGGGAAACAAACGATATTCATCGCGGTTATCGGCCTGCCACCCATGGCGTAGACATCCGAAAGCCCGTTCGCGACCGCTATCTGTCCGAAGACAAAAGGATCGTCCACGATGGGCGTGAAGAAGTCCACCGTCTGGATAAGCGCGATCTCGTCCGTAAGCCGGTACACGCCCGCGTCGTCGCTGTTTTCCATGCCAACTATGACACGGCCGTCATAGGGGATGGAAAGCCGCTGCATCACCTGGGCCAGCTCCGCCGGCCCGATCTTGGAAGCTCAGCCCGCTCCCTTGACCGATTCGGTGAGACGCAGTGCGTCGAGTTTCTGGATTTTACACAGGTCTTCCATGTGCCACATGGTAGGGCCACGGACGCCATTTGCAAGGATTTTTAACGGCGACCGGGGGATGCGCATGCACGGAATCGTCTCCAATGCGATCCACGGACTTCTTCAAAGGCCATGCGCGCGGCCGCGGATCAGTAGGTAAAGTAATCGTACTGTTCGGCGAGGTTTTCGATTAGCCGCTGATCCTGGAGGTTTTTGAGGTGCCGCCGGAGCTGTTCGTTGTGCGGGTCGCGCTCGAGCATCTGGCGGACGAGCGCGATCCCCTCGCGGTACCGTTTCAATTCGCGCAGACACTCGATCATGGCGAGCTTTATCTCGGGGTACTCGGGATTAAGAGATTCGGCCTTTTTATAAAATTCCAGCGCATAGGAAAACTCGCCGTACGCATGGTGAACGCGCGCGAGATCCAGCGCCGCCTCGAAGAAATCGGGCTTAATCTGCAGCGCCCTTCTCAGGCTCGCCATCGCGATGCTTCCTTTTTCCAGGTTAAAGTACGACATTCCGGTGTAATAATGCGTGGTGTGCGACTCGGCCCGGAACTCGATTGCCTTCGCCAGGTATTCGATCGTACGCCCGTACTGCTGCGAATGGTAGGCGAGGACCCCCAGCCGGTGATAGGCGCTGCCGAAGTTCGCCTTGTATTTAACGGCGTTTTCGAGATGGATCTTCGCGTTAACGGAATCCCCGACTTCAAAATAAAGGCTGCCGAGGTTATACTGTAAAAACGGATTATAGGGATTGACCTCGAGCGCCTTTCTGAAGTGCACAAGGGCGAAATGATACTTGTTAAGCTTACAGTACAGTGCCCCCAGGCTGTTGCGGGCCCTCGCGTAATCGGGTGCGATCTCGATGGCTTTCAGATAGCTTTCAACCGCCCGTCGGTATTCCCCGGCCGACGAGAGGACCAGGCCCGCGTAGTAGTGGTACTCCCTGTCGCGATCGACCGGATATTTCCCGGCAAAATCGCGAAGCTGTTTCT
>JBFZEY010000070.1:0-3448 GCA_041306625.1 Spirochaetota bacterium
TTCCTGATCCCGAAGGGAACCAGGGGGTTTCGCGCCGGCAAGGAAGAGAAAAAGATGGGCCTGCTCGCCTCAAATACCGTGGAGCTGATACTGGAGGACTGCGAGGTCCCCGCTCGCAACGTACTGGGCAAGCCCGGTCTCGGACTCAAGGTCGCGCTGGGCGCGCTGGACAGCGGGAGGATCGGCATCGCCTCGCAGGCAACCGGCATGATAGGGGCTAGCCTCCACGAGGCGGTCACCTACGCGTCTGAACGAAGGCAGTTCGGCAAGGCGATTATCCGGCACCAGTCCATAGGAAATATGATTGCGGACATCGCGGTCGACCACGAGGCCGCGCAGCTTCTCACCTGGTCGGCGGCGAGCCAGAAAGACCGCAAGGTGCCCTTCTCGCGCGAGGCCTCCATCGCGAAGCTCTTCGCGACCGAGGCGGCCAACCGCTCGGCATACAAGGCGCTGCAGGTTTTCGGCGGTTACGGCTATATCCGCGACAACAAGATTGAGCGGATCTATCGCGACGCGCGTGTGACCACCATCTACGAGGGCACCTCCGAGGTGCAGCGGATGGTGATCGCGCGCGAGACCGAAAAAGGCGTCTGAGTTAGCGACGCACCACCAGCGAAACAGCCTCACCGCCGCCAAGACAGAGGCAAGCCAGGCCCGTATGCGCGTCGCGCTTCTCGAGCTCGTGGATGAGCGTCACCAGCACCCGGCAGCCGCTTGCGCCGATAGGATGCCCGAGCGCGACGCTCCCCCCGTTTACGTTCACCTTTGACCCGTCGAGGCCGAGCTCCTTCTCGATCGCCACGCTCGAGCCGCTGAAGGCTTCGTTCACTTCGAAGAGGTCCACGTCCTTTATGGCGATTCCCTCCTTCTTCAGACACTTCGGGATGGCCCAGATCGGCGCCACCAGCACGTATTTCATGTCGATTCCGTACGAGGCCTGCGCACCCACCACGGCGCGCACCGGAAGCCCGAGCTCCTTCGCCCTGTCGCGCGACATCAGCACGACCGCCGCCGCCCCGTCGCTGATGATCGAAGCGTTACCCGCCGTGCCCCTGCCGCCTTCCCTGAAGGCGGGCCGCATCCTGGCCAGCGTATCGTAATCCGTCTCCACCGGACATTCGTCGGTATCGAAAAGCACCTCGCCCTTTTTCGATTGAATGGGAACGGGCACAATCTCATCCTTAAAATGTCCCCCCTTTATCGCGGCAATCGCCCGCCGGTACGATTCGGCCGCAAAACGGTCCTGGTCCTCGCGGCTTACAGTATATTTTTCCGAGCACAGCTCGTTCGAGATGCCCATATGAAAATCGTTCACCACGTCCCACAGTCCGTCGTGCAGCATGTGGTCGCGTATTTTGCCGTCGCCCATCCGAAAGCCGAAACGCGCCTTTTCCATGTAGTACGGGGCCATGCTCATGTTTTCCATGCCGCCGGCCACCACGACCTCGGCGTCCCCTACCTGTATGGCCTGTGCGCCGAGCATTACGGCCTTGAGGCTGGAACCGCAGACCTTGTTGACCGTGATCGCCTCGGCCTCCCAGGGCATGCCGGCCTGCACCGCGGCCTGCTTTGCCGGATTCTGCCCGTAACCGCAGGGAAGCACAATGCCCATAATGACCTCGTTCACGACCTCTTTCGCTATACCCGCGCGCCGCAGGGCCTCCTCGATGACGATGGCGCCGAGCTTCGTCGCGCCGGTGTTCGAGAGCGAACCGTTGAATGAACCGAGCGCCGTGCGGCACGCGCTGACAATCACAACCTCTTTCATCGAATATTCTCCTTTTGGGAAGCCTCACGCAAACGGTTCATGGCGGACCGTATCCATTCCCGCCGGACCGAGGCCGGCGCCCCGCGTGACGCTTCGTCTGTGTTGATTCCGGAAAAATTAAGGCTATTTCGGCGCCATGCGGATCGCGCCGTCGAGCCTGATCGTTTCGCCATTGAGCATGCTGTTCTCTATTACGTGCGCGACCATCGCCGCGAACTCGTCGGGCCGTCCCATCCTTCGCGGAAACGGAACGCTGGCGCCGAGCGCCGCGCGCACCTCTTCCGGGACAGAGGCCATGATGGGCGTATCGAAGATACCCGGCGCGATGGTGACGGAGCGTATGCCGAAATCCGCCAGGTCCCGCGCAACCGGAAGCGTGAGGCCGACGATGCCCGCCTTCGACGCGGCGTACGCCGCCTGGCCGATCTGTCCGTCAAAGGCGGCGACCGACGCCGTGTTGATGATTACACCGCGCTCACCGCCGGCGTCGGGCCCGTTGGCGATCATCTTCGCCGCGGCCAGCCGTATTACGTTGAACGTGCCGACGAGGTTTACCCGGATAATACGCTCGAAAAGGGCAAGATCCATGGGGCCCTTTTTGCCCGCGGTGCGCGAGGACGCCAGTATGCCCGCAGAATTGACCGCCACGTTGATCGCGCCGAATTTCCCGATGGTGCTTTCGATCGCCCGCGCGACGTCGTCCTCGCTCGCGACGTCGGCATGGAAATACGCCGCGCTGCCGCCGAGCCCGGCCACGAGGCGCTCACCCGCTTCGTCGGAAATGTCGAGAATGGCGACCTTCCCGCCCCTTCCCGTTATCTCCCGTACAACAGCCTCGCCGAGCCCCGAGGCCCCGCCGGTCACAATCGCGACGACTCCGTCAATCCTCATGCCCCTCTCCTTTCAGTATGCAGTTAATACGCCTCCGCCGCCATAATGCCGCGTCCCGCACACGGCGGGAAAACCCCGAATCGATTCCATTATACGACAGGCGAAAAGTATTCCTCGGAAATTCAAGAACACAGGCGTATTTTTGTCAACATACTTGTTCATAGATCCGGTTAAATAATGTGCCGCCGGGGCCCTTATGTCCCGGATGAAAATAAAACCGAAACATACGCCGCGATTATAAGCAGACAGACAATCCATATGATGACCTCGGGTGCGCTTATCCCGAAAAAGGGATAGCCCGCGAACAGCCGTATGGAATAGAAACCCGCGATGCAGAGCACGATCGATTTCGACACTCCATCCAGGGCGGAACGACGGGCGATCACGAAAGACATCACGGAAAAATACAGGAGAATGTAGATGATAACGATGTTCGAAACCTGCATGATCGCCGCGTTATCGGCCGAAAGGAGCGGCAATTCCAGAGTCCAGTTCTGCGTCTTCCAGAACGAAAGGTGAAGGAGCGCCAGTAGGAAATTTAATGCCGCTCCTGCATACAGAAATATGTTTCTCATGGAAGCCTCCTTTGCCTCATTGCGGACTATCCCCGACCGTATCGCTTGGACATGGCCCGTCAATCCTGTTTTATGCACGCCTGAGACAATCGCGCGGCCGCGCAGGCCATGCATTATAATGAGCGATGATTGACTTTTTTCCGACGCTACGCAATACTCCCGGGACTGAAAGTATGCATCGCGCCTTCCGGCCCCAACGTATCAGCTGTCG
>JBFZEY010000071.1:0-2657 GCA_041306625.1 Spirochaetota bacterium
TCGCGCCGCCGAAGCCGTAGAGTTCGTGGCCCTTCACGTGTGAAACCACCAGCACCGCGTCGGCGCCGTGGATGGCCGAGGCGATCTTGATCTCCCTGAAATGCTTCGATTCAACGGGAACGCTGGCGTAGTCGTCGCCCCGCAGGCCGTCGGCGATGATCACCGGCGCCCCGGCCGTCTCCATCAGGAAACCGTTGCGCACCGCGTTATCGAGGTGATCGACCGCGTTGCTTCGCGAACCGCGGTAGAGCGTGTTGGTGTCGGTGATAAAGGGCCGGCCGCCACACTCCCGTACCAGCTCCGCGAGCGTCCGTATGACGGGCGCCGGGACGAAGGCCAGGTTGCCGTACTCGCCGAAGTGGGTCTTGATGGCCACGAAGTCTTTTTTGGCGATACGGTCCCCGAAGCCGGCCTTGCGAAAAAGCTTTTTCGTCTTGCTGAAGATGTTTTCCCTGCTGCTGCAGCGGAAATCGGCGAAATATACCGTGCTCATGGCGCCCCCTCGCGTCTTTGATTCTGCGAACGGCCCCCCTACCGGAGGGACTCCGGACCGGAGGACACAGGGTAACCGCCTGCGGGGGGTGGTGGTCAAGTCAATTTATGAGGACCGGGGCCGGTCTGTTATTTACCATATCGCGCTTTTATCCGCTGTGATTTTTCCTTCCAGATCCGTGACTTCTCCCCCTGGCCCTGGAGCTTCATAATGATCGCGATGCTGTTGTAGGGCACGTAATTGGTGGGATCGAGCTTTATACTGGCGTTAAATTCGCCGAGCGCCCCGGCAAGGTCGTTCCGATCGAGGTAGATGTCGCCGATGGTGTTGTGCGTCCCCGCCCGCGAGGGGTCCAGTTCGTTCGCCCGGCGGAGATCCGCCAGCGCGGCGTCCGGATGTTTAAGCGCATAAAACGACGAGCCGCGGTTATGGTACGCCGACGAAAACAGCGGATACAACCGTACGGCGGTGTTCAAATACGGCACCGCCTCCGCATATTTCCCGCCCATTATCAGATACGCGCCGATGTTGTTATACTCCACCGCGATAAACTCCTGCCTCGAGAGTGTCTTCATGTACACGCCGGCCCGTATCGATTCTTCGGGTATCTTCAGGGTTTTGATATAATACGAATCGGGTTGCGGTGCCCCCTGCATGGTCTCCCAGTTCAGGTATGCGCCGTCATCAAAATAGAATCTGATAAAGCTGTGATTGGGGGCGTATACCGGGACGATCGGGATTTTCATTACCTCGGCAATGGAGATATAGAGCGCACAGTAATTGTCGCAATCGATCGTCTTCCTTTCGAGTCCCCTGCCCAGGAGCAGGTTTTTCCCGAATGTATATCCTTCGTCCGCGAGAATCGAGTCGATCGCCTGAAGTACCGCGATTGCCTGCTCGGTGGTATAGCTTTCCAGCGGCGTTATCTTCGCGGACGCCCTGACGATAAGGGCGTTAACGGCGGAATTTTGATCGCGCGCGGCGCCGAGGTCCTTCTCTATATCAAGAAAGTCGTGCGCGATTGTTTTTGGTTCTCCCCTGTATTGTGCGTTTACGGGTAGAGGGGCCTGAATCGCCGAAATCAGTATACATACAAGTGCCGGAAACATGAGCGGTTTTCTTGCCGTAATCCCAGTGCGCATGATATGTCCTCCATCATCTCGGTCCGTATCGGCCGACGGACCGGTTGTGTCCGGTACCGTTATCAGTCCGTACCGGCGTCAGTCATTATCCAGATATGCGTTTCCATGGATTCCGGTCGTCGGAAGGAAGTGAACTGCGCATTTTTCGATCGACGTACGATTAGCTGACCATTGAAATATACGCTATTTAAAGGATAAATTCAAGCCCGATTCGTCCCGGCCGTCACCTGAAACGGACGCCCCGCTCAACGATCGGGCTTTCACCGCTTTGATGCCCGTATGCCTGTTATTTCCTCGCTGTCGCCAGAATCGCCCGGCTTATCGCAAGCCTCGGACGATCGACCACCGTGAACCCCGCGTCGGCAAGCCGGTTCTCCATCATGCCGAACGCCTTTTGCGTTACATGAAACCTCGGCTCGATGATGAAGAGCCTGCCCTCCGGCCTGATGATGGATTTTAATTCCCGGAACAGCGCGTCATGGTCCGGCATCTCGTGGACAACATAGAAGGCCAGAGCGAAGTCCACCTTTTCGGTTAGGCCGATGCGGCCGGCCTCGCACCGGTGGGTTTGGATTATCCGGTCCATCTCCGTGCCCCGTATTTTTTTAAGCACCCTGTCAAGCATTCCCTGCTGCAGATCGGCGGCGATAAGCTTTCCCGAGCCGGCGAGCAGTTTTGCGATCTCGATCGAGAAAAAGCCGGGGCCGCAGCCCAGGTCGAGCACCGTCATGCCGGGACGAATGTACGGTTGTAGAATTTTCCGGGGATTCTGGAACAGCCTCCGCAGAGGATTATCGAGGCCGCCGGCAAGCCCGACCGGGCAGACCATTGTATTGATGTCTTTTCGCATTTCTATCGCATTCCTCCCCTTTTAATCATTCATAATATCCGGAGGCCGGGTAACGGAGATATGTCCTTTCGTAACAGAATATTGCAATTGGATATTTTTTTATTTTGACGTTTTCCGTCCCCGCCCCGTATGGGCCAGGCATGCCTGGCCCATACGGGGCGGGGACGGAAAA
>JBFZEY010000072.1:0-9615 GCA_041306625.1 Spirochaetota bacterium
CGAAAGTTGGCCGAAATGCAGATACGCGGAGAGGCCTGACTGGCCGTTGCGGGCCGGGTCGTTGCGGGCCCACGAATAGTCCCCGAGACCGCCGGCAAGGAAGCGCCGCATTGCGCGGCGCGCGGCGCGCGGACCGCTCTCAATGCTGAATTTTGCCGCCCCGCGGGACAGGCGGTCCCAGTCCACGGGCGGGCGCGCTCCGGGTTCGTCAAATTTCCTGAGCGCGGGAACCGGCAGGAGAAACTCGGGCAGGAGCCGCTGTATTTTTTTTCTGAGCGTATGTGCCCCGTATTCCAGTTTAGGCGAGGCCACGCGGCAGGGCACGATGTTATGGGCGTCGACCTCGTGTACGGGGATGCGGCTTTTCGCGGCGAGGGCCTCGCGCCAGCGAAGCTTTATCCGCAGCGGATCGAAGTCCGTCACCACCAGCCCGGCCTTCATCTTTTCGACAAATGCGGCGGCTGCGGTCATGGGGTCTCCGCGCTCGACGGTGAAGGCTATGCCGAGCGAACGGAGGTCCTCGTCGACCTCCCTGAGCCCCTCGAGCATGAACGCGTACTGGGACTCTCCAGCGCCGAGGAAATCGGGCGAGAGGCAGAAGAAGACCGCCAGTACGGCGCGGTATTCAATGGCCTTCTCGCGGGCATAGATGAGGGCCCAGTTGTCGCGGGCGCGCTGTTCGCGGCTCATCCAGTAGAGGACCGGTCCTCCCGCGTACGGGGCTTCGTTCAGGATATGCAGGCGGCGCTGGTCCATGGCCATGGAGTATAGCACGGCGGCGAAATACGGGAAGTATTTTTTACTCTGCCTGATCAGTTCCGGGGGTGCTTTTTGCCGGTGTCGTGGTCCTGGTCATCGGGCGGGGCGAGCATGCGCCAGATCCGGTCGAAAAAACCGGGTATGGTGTCGACGAGCTTCCAGCGCATGCCGTGGTAGTACCAGGTATAGATTGTGCGATAGCAGATCATATAGTAAATGTCGAAGAATTCGCGCACCTCGATGGAAAGATCGATATCCCTGCGCCTGCGTGCAGCGGTCACGATCTCCACCAGCACGTTGCGCTCGTCTTCTCGGATGAAGGACTCCTCCCTCATCCAGGTGCGCATCGGGACGGTGATGAACGAGGTGATGGCGACGCCGGGGTTGCGGTCGTAAAAGTCCATGGTGACCCACAGGATCTTCCGCAATATCTCTTTTGTGTTCCCGAGTCCCTGAATATGGACGCGCACCAGTTCGCGTATCTCCGAGAGCTTTTCGTTGAGGATGGTAAAGAGGAGCTCCTCCTTGGAGCTGAAATACCGGTAGATCGTGCTGGTCGACAGGCCGGATTCCCGCGATATCTCCCTTAGGTTTACCTGGTAGAAATCGCTTCGCGAGAAGAGATCGAGTACCACCGGGTAGAGCCGCTCCCGGAGCCGCCGGGGTATCTCGTCGGCGGTCTGTTCGCCGCGCGCTCCTGTTTTATCGGTTCTGTCTTTCATGTGGGAGTGCCGTTTTCCAGTGATGCCGATTATTCCCGCTCCGCGTCACGGTAGATCGCAGCTATAACATCGCCGTATTTCTTCTCAATAACTTTTCTTTTTATTTTCATTGTCGGCGTGATCTCCCCGTTCTCCTGGGTGAAGGGTGTGCTGAGCAGGGTGAATTTCTTGATTTTCTCGACCTGGCCCAGGTCCATCGTACGCTCGTCGATCCGCCGGCGGTAAAACTCGATGATCTCGGGCCGTTCGATGAGATCCTCCGGACGCTCGAAGGGAATGCCGGCCGAACGGGCGTACTGCTCGAGCGCATCGAAGGACGGAACGACGAGCGCCGAGATGTAGTTGCGCCCGTCACCGATTACGGCGGACTGTTCGATGTACAGGTCTTCGCCGACGAGTGACTCGATCTGCTGGGGGGCGATGTTTTTCCCGCCGGAGGTGATGATGAGGTCCTTGATGCGCTCGGTAATATGCACGTATCCGTCGGCATCCACATGCCCTACATCGCCGGTCCTGAACCATCCGTCGGGAGTGAAGACGGCCCCCGTGGCATCCGGCTTGTTGTAATACCCGCTCATAACGGCAGGGCTTTTAACCTGGATCTCGCCCTCGTCGGATATTCGGACCTGCATGAGCGGCACGATCTTCCCGCAGGCGCCGAATTTAATTCCCACCTCCGGGCTAGAAACTGAAATCGGAAAAGCCTCGGTAAGACCGTAGCCCTGGGCGAGCGTGATGCCGACCCCGTTGAAGAACTCGTTGATCTCGCCCGAGAAGGCCGCACCGCCGACATTGAATGACACGGGGCGTCCGCCCACCAGCGCCTGGAGTTTTTTAAGCACCAGCCGGTTCGCGAAGAAGTGACGCAGGGCAAGGCCCGCCGGCACGCCCTTGCCTGAAGCACTGAGGGTGTGGTATCGTTTTCCGGTTCCCACGGCCCACTCGAAGAGCTTCCTTTTGCGGGGCGACGCGGACTGGAGCCGTTCGAAGATGGTGGCGTATATCTTTTCCCACAGGCGCGGCACGCTGGTCATGTACATTGGGCGGGCCTCGGCGAAATACTCGAGAATAAGTTTTGGATCGGGGCAATAGCTGTTGACCATGCCGTATTGGAACACACCGTAGCTCCACGCGCGCTCGAACACGTGCGAGAGCGGGAGGAAGCACAGTGAATGGCCTCCTCTGGGGGGGCGCTGATAATAGCGGCCGGTCGCGTACATCATGGCGAAGAAATTTTTATGCGTGAGCATTACGCCCTTGGGGTCGCCGGTCGTGCCCGATGTGTAGATGATGGTGGCCAGATCGTCAGGAGACGCCGCGGCCAGGCGAGCATCCACCTCTGCGCCGTTAGCGAGGCTTCGACCGTGTTCGAGCATTTCGTCGAAGTGCATCGCCCCCTTTTCGCGGTCGATCGGGACGTCGTCGTCGAAAACGATGATTCGTTTCAGCGTCGAGCCGTTTTTCATGAACGAGGACGCCTTTTCATATTGCTCGCGGTTACCCGCGAACAGTACGGTGATCCCGGCGTCCCGCACGATATATTCGGTCTCTCGGGCGGAGTTGGTCGAGTAAACGGGTACCGAGACGCCCCGCACGCCGAGTGTCGCCAGATCGGCGATATGCCACTGGGGCCTGTTGCCTGAAAAAATTCCTACACAATCATGGGGACGGATACCGAGGTCGATAAGTGCAGCGGATACGGAGCGCATCGCCTCACCGAGCTCCCGCCAGCTGAATGAACGCCACTCGCCGTCTCGCTTGTGCCGCAGGGCGGCCGCGCCGCCGTACGCCCTGGCGCGCTCGTAGACCATCGCGGCGAGGTGGCGGTCGCGCTCGAGCATCTCGCTAAACTGCTTTTCATGGTTTTCGCTCATGGTTCCCTCCCGGGCGGTCGTACTTACGCACTCCGTCACCAGGATGAGTGATCCGCGTGTATCTGTCAATTAGAAAACATAGTTTCGATATGATGAGTATTTTCGAAATAATGTTTCGTTATGGTGTACGTACGGCCATGCACCGGCGCGTGGAAATGACGATTGAAGCCGGTGCGGAGAGAGCCCGGGACGCGGGGATTTAAGGCCGCATCCCGTTTCGGATGGTGTCAGTGTTTATCCGGCATGGTTTTAAGCAGCAGCCATCCCGTAACCGCGGCCATTGCGGATGCGCCGAGGATGCCGATCTTCGCCATGTCGAGCTCCTCGCTTCCGCCGAAGGCGAGGGCGGCGATGAAAAGCGACATGGTGAATCCGATGCCCGCGAAACACCCGACGGCGAGGAACTGCCGCCATGTGGTCCCGGGGGGCATCGCCGCCATCCCGATCTTCACCGAAAGCCAGGAAAACAGTAGGACCCCGGCGGGCTTTCCGATAAAAAGCCCCGCCGCGACGCCGAGCGCAACGCCGTGGCTGAGCGCCGCCGTTGCGTTATCACCGAGTGAGACGCCCGCGTTGGCGAGCGCGAACACGGGCATGATGACAAAGGCGACCCATGGGTGAAGCGCGTGTTCGAGGCGCTGCATCGGTGATTCGACCTGGTGACATGCGGTCTCAATGGCCTGGACGGCCGCCCGCTGGCGATCGTTTCCGATCATGCCGCCTCCGGTGGTGTCGGACGATTCGAACTCCTTGATGAACAGGCGGCAGCTCTCGATGAAGTCCGTGCCCGTAATACGCGTAGAGGAGGGGATGGTCATTGCGAGCAGTACTCCGGCGATGGTCGCATGGATACCCGATTTCAGAAAGGCGATCCAGAGTCCCGCTCCCAGGAGCGCATAGACGAGCGGTCTGCGTATACCCAGGCGGTTTGCCGCAATAAGAAGAATGAGAAAGCCCGCCCCGACCGCGAGGCTTATAATCGATATCCCGGAGGTATAGAAGATCGCGATGACCAGCACGGCACCCAAATCATCGACGATGGCGAGCGCCGTCAGAAAAACCTTCAGGGAAATAGGTGCGCGTTTACCCATGAGCGAGAGAATGCCGATCGCGAAGGCGATGTCGGTGGCCATCGGTATGCCCCAGCCGCGGATATCGGCGGTGCCGATGTTGAACGCGACGTATATGAGCGCCGGTACCGCCATACCCCCGATCGCGCCGGCGATGGGAAGCGCCGCCTGGCGCGGTGAGGCGAGCTCACCGGTAAGGACCTCGCGCTTGATCTCGAGTCCGACGACGAAAAAGAAGATCGCCATCAGCCCCTCGTTGATCCAGAGGTGCAGCGGTTTCGAGAGCGCGGCCGCGCCCGGGCCGATAGTGAGGGGAGTCTGCCAGAAAGCGCCGTAGATCTCGGCCAGCGGAGAATTGGCCAGCAGCAGCGCTATGACCGTGCAGGCAAGCAGGAGGATGCCGCCCGAGGACACCGTCTCGAAGAACTCCTGGAACGGCAGCACCAGACGGTCGATCCGAGCCTTCCCGGAAGGCGCGGTTTTTTTTCCGTGTTGCTTCATCGGGAATACCTCTCAAATTGATTTCAAGCCGCATCGCGGAGGGTCTCGGTGTTCGACACCGGGACGGGGCAATACTACGACCGGGTCCGATCTCTTGCAATAAGTTTTTTCTGATCGGAAAATTCCCGGTTATGCGAATCTGCGTTGCCGTTTCTTCATCGCGCGGTGGGAGGGGCTTCCTTCCGGCAGCATGCCGCCGAGCCCTCGAGGGGTTTGTTCCAGGGTCGTTTCCTGAAGGTGTTGTTCCAGTAGTTGGCGAACTGCATTGCGGTAATGAGCTTGGATATTCGCGCGCGCTCCGCCGCGCTGTAGTGCCGGTGGTATTCCAGAACATAGTCTCCGGCGGGTTCGGCACCGTCGAGAAAGGCGCGGTCCTGAGCGTACTTGAGGGCCAGCCATTCGCGGTAGTCGAAGTTCCGCGGTTCGAGCGTGAGGAGATCTTCTATCTGTGCGTCGGTGAGTCCGAGCCGCCGGCCCGCGGCGGAGTGGATGCTCATTCAGGCATAACAGTTGTTGGCGAGCGTTACAGTGATAAGGATCTTCTCCCGGAACAGGCCGTTCGTCTTCAAAAGCGTCGAAATGAAAAGAGGCCCCCGGAAGAGCCCGGCAAGGCGGGCGAAAAAATTCCCAACCGAGCTGAACCGTCGCATCGTGATGATGGAATCCATTCGTTGCCCTCCCGTTCCGGATGTGTTCGGCTTCGCTGATTTTCCTGCCGCGCGCGCCTGTTCACCCGGTCAGTATGGCCGGTCCGGCCGCGTCAAGTAAAGCGGATTTTTTATCGTGGGGTCGCAGTCCTTCGGTCGGTTGCCGTTAAAGTGCTTGCCTTTGGCCAGTGTGCGGCTAGGATTCGTGCGGTTATGCTGACCTCAATCATATCAAAGCGCACCGTGGTCCAAAAAATGCCGATGGTGTCCGCCCTCGTAATAATGCTCGTGTTGAGCATATCTCCGGCTTTCGCCGCCCGGCCGATAGCGGCAATTGCCGGCATCGAGGCGAAGTCGCCACGCGGGGCGCAGGTCTCCGGAATGCTCGCGGAACGCCTCTCGGCGGCCCTGCGTTCGTCCGGGGCGTTTGACCAGATTGACCGGGCGCTGCTCGCTGATCAGCTGTCGCGCTACGGGTGCGATGCCGAGGCCTGCCTTCTGAGATTTGCGCGCACGGCGGGAGTGTCGCTTCTGTTGCACGGCAGGGTGGATGACCGGGGGAGCGCACTCACAATCGAGATCGAGGCCTATGGGATCGACGCACCGTATTTCGGGAAAATACTGTACCGGTATCGCGCCGAGCTGTTCCAGGGCACGGCCGTGCTTGCCGCACGGGAACTTTCGCTCATATGCGAGGAACACGCCGTACGGGCCCTCGCCGGAGTACTGTCCCGTTTCAGGCTTCCGGTGCCGCTGATCCAAGACGGCGGGGGCGGGTTTTCCATCCAGGGGGACGTACGGGTGAGTGCCGGCGAGTACGAGCTGTTCCGGCCGGTACGCTCGGTCCGGGAGGACGATGTCGTGCGTACGGTCGAGAGGGCGGGGCGCGTTCGAATAGAAGATAACGGCCGTGTGGTGGGAACCGGTCCCGCATTACCGCGGGCCGGAGATTATATGCTGACGGGATTTCAGGACGAGGCGGCGCGGATGGCCGATCTGCACCTGGCGCGCAAGGAGGAAGCCGTTTTTCAGCATCCGGGTTATTCCGATGCGATCCTTGCCGCGATTTTCAGCGCTCCCGCGAGCGCCTCGATGCCGATAATGGCGCCGCTGGGATACTACCATTACGGGGACTTCGAGGGGCTTTCCCTCTGGGCCGCGAACGCCGCTCCATGGCTGTATCTGGAGGCGAGCGGGCTGCTTCGACGGCCTAAAGACCTGCGCAAGGAAAAACGCGACATATCGCGCGAGACCGCGGCGCGATACAACTTCGGCCTGTACATGCTGTGCGCGGGGGGGCTTCCGCTTTTCGTCGACGCGTTCGCGCATCAGTATTTGCGCGACGCCTCCCTTTACCAGGGAACGCAGCCGGTAATCGGGGGGAATCCGACGGCGGTCTATCTTTCAATGGTGTCGGGGGGCGGAGGGCACTTCTACAAGGGGCACCGTCTCTGGGGTTATTTCTATTTTCATATAAACAACGCACTGGTCTATTCCGCCCTGCACGAGTACTCGTCCGCCCAGCGCTACGACCCGGGAACCGATTCGTACCGCAAATCAAAAGGCGACACCGGCCGCCTCCGTGTGTATCTCGGCGCTCTTGGCGCCGTGAAAATAATCGAGGTGACGCATGTTCTTTCAGTCGGGCATTCCATCAGCGCGGGCAGGGTGCGCGAGGAGCGCTTTTCGATCGCTCCCGATCTGATTATCGACGAAAACGAGATCACACCCGGCCTCCGCATGACCTACAGGTTCTGAGCGTGTTTATGCTGACAGCGATGACAATGAATTCTGCCGGATATATACAGTCACGTATCGCGCCGGCGCTGGCGGCCTTCATGGTGCTCGCAATGCTTCCGGGCACGATGGTCCGCGCCGCGGAGATACGGGTAAATGCCCCTTCCGGAGGCGTCGCCGTTTTCGTGCTTCCCTCGGCCGATCCGGCCCTGGGCGCGCTCGGTATCGAATCCGGTGCCGCACTTCGCGACGCGTTCGACCGCTGCGGCCGCTTCCTCCCGGTGGAGGAGCACCAGCTGCGATGGGCCTTCAGGGGGGCAGGGAGCACAGCTGAAGATGATTTTTACGGGCGCGCGGCTCGCCTCCTCGACGTGGACCTCTACGTGATCGTCGCGCCTTCGCGCATGGGCGAGATATACGGGGCGGCCATGCGCGTCGTCCCGCGGCGCGGTGATCTCGCACATCTCGAGCGCGTGGTGCGTTTTGAAAGTCGTATCATGGTAAACATCCCGCTGAGACTTGCGAAAGCCGCTGCCTCGCTGCATGAGGGCCTTCCGGTGAGCGCACCGGTTGTCGCCCGTCTGGAATTGGAGCGCTATCTCATAGGTGCGGGACAATGGCACGGGCTCAGCGCGGGTACCTTCCCCACACGGGACCACGGCGCGATCGAGGTGCTCGTCACGGGGCGGTACGAGTCCGTGGTGCGGATACCGTCGGCAAAGCCCGGCATCGAGTCGAAGATCGTCATCCCCGTCTATCCCGATGTGCGCGGGCAGTCCCGCCGCTATGCGGCCAGAATATCGGAAAACACCATCGTACGGTACGGAGCGGGTTCGACGCTTTTAAAAAACACCGATCCGCGCAAGCGTTATATCGAAGGCGCGTGCATCATCAATCCCGGCGGGAACGCGTGTCTGCCCGTGTACGGCGCGTTCCTGGCGACCGGCTACCTTGGATTCCGGGACCCGAAAGCCGACGCGCCGGGGCTTGCGATATCGGGCTCGATGCTCGCACTTCAGCTCGCGCTCCCCTCATTTCTGACGGGCTTCTCCGCGCATTTTTTCCCCTGGGAGCGCGACGGCGACAAGACGCGCGACATGCAGCGCCTGCAGGCGGTTATGTGGGCGACGACTCCGCTTACCGTCAGTGCCGCGTATTTCGACCAGCTCGCCGTACAGTTTTCGCGGGCGGGAGCGTTGCCGCCCTTCTTCGAGGACCGCGACGCCTTTGCGGCCCTGTGCTCTGCCGTGGTCCCGGGCGGCGGACAGTTCTACAAGGGACGGCGGCTCGCCGGATGGGGATTTTTTATTTCTGAGATGGCGCTGGGCGCGTGCTCGGCCTATTATTTCGACGATCGCGGCAGGGGCCGCCTGCTTCTGGCGGCGCTGGGAACGGTAAAACTTGCGGACATCGCCTCCGCGTTCTTCATGCGGACGGGCTACGATATCTATAACCGCGAGACGGCCGATGATCGGGCCGCCCTCGTGCCGTTTCTCCAGATGCGAGAAATACCCGGCGGCGAGGATATCATGATGCTGGGCCTGTCGTACCGGCCCTGACGGCACAACCGGACGGTCACGCTCCATTCGGCGGAAGCGGTGTAGATATTTCAGTGATTGGACGGAATTTACACGGTTGTCATTCGGCACACGATGTATTATATTTGACAGCACGGCGGAGGCGTTTTATTGGCACACAGACGCCACCGAAAATGAGGAGACACATGCCCTCGCACGCATATCTGATACTGGAAGACGGCACGGAGTTCCCCGGGAAGCCGTTCGGAGCCGACCTGGAAACCCTGGGAGAAGTGGTTTTCAACACCTCCATGAGCGGCTACCAGGAGGTGCTCACCGACCCCTCGTACTGCGGCCAGATCGTTGCCATGACCTATCCGATGATCGGCAACTACGGCGTAAATACCGACGACGTCGAATCGGCCAGGATCCAGGTCGCCGGTTTCGTCGTGAAGGAATACAGCAAAACCTATTCCAACTTCCGCGCCTCGATGTCGCTTGCGGCATACCTGAGACAGGGCGGCATCGCCGCCATGGAGGGCGTGGACACCCGACGCCTGACGCGGCATATCCGCGACAAGGGCGCCATGCGCGCCGGCATCTTCCTCGACCGGAAAGGCGCGCTCAAGAGGCTGACGGCGCACCCGAAGATGGACGGGCTCGACCTCGCCTCGCGGGTTTTCTGCGATCACCCCTATAAATACGGCGGCGACAGCCACGGGCGGCCGCCGATCGCGGTTTATGACTTCGGTGTGAAAACGAACATCCTGCGCCTGCTCGACGAGGAG
>JBFZEY010000073.1:0-3174 GCA_041306625.1 Spirochaetota bacterium
AGTTATTATGATGCATGCCTTTATGTTTTGATCTGACAAAACAAGCTAAGTTCGGGCAGGATACTACAGTGGCGAAGATTACAGGGCAAAAAATTAGGGTTAAATTGCGGTCTTTCGATGCCAAGTTGCTGGATCAGTCGGCGGCCAAGATAGTCGCGACGACGAACAGGAGCGGTGCGCGGGTGGCGGGGCCGATTCCGCTGCCCACCAAGATCGAGAAGTTCTGCGTTTTACGGTCGCCGCACGTCAATAAAAAGTCGCGTGAGCAATTTGAGATACGCACTCACAAGCGCCTGATCGACATCATCGACCCGAACTCCGATACGGTTGAGGCGCTGATGAAGCTCGAACTCCCCGCCGGTGTCTCTGTTGATATAAAATCCTGAAACCGGGTTTGCGATTTTCATATGTCGGGTATGTTTCTGCGAAGCTGATGGGGAACAATTCTCTTAAGAGTATGGGTTAGTGCGATGAAAAAGGCGCTTATTGGAAGAAAGATCGGAATGAGTCAGTATATAGCCGAGGACGGCACCATGGTACCGGTTACGGTCTGTGAGCTGGGCCCCTGCGTGGTCGTACAGAAGAAGACACCTGAAAAAGACGGCTATTCCGCGCTTAAGCTCGGGTTTAAAGAGATTAAGGAGCGCAAAGTGACCAGACCGATTTTGGGCGATTTCAAAAAGAAAAACATCAGCCCCAGGAGAGTTATGGGCGAGGTCGAGGTTTTTGACGATTCGCTTGACGTGGGGAGCGTTCTTACCTGTGAGATCTTCGCAGAGAACCAGGTGGTGAATGTTACCGGACTAACGAAGGGGAAGGGCTTTGCCGGCGTCATGAAACGGCATGGCTTCAGCGGCGGCCGGAAGACGCATGGTTCCGATTTTCATCGAGCTCCCGGTTCAATCGGCGCGCATACTTTTCCGGGCGAAGTCTGGAAAGGGCAGAAAATGCCCGGCAGGGACGGCGGAGAGAGGGTAACGGTAAAGAATCTCAAAATCGTCAAGGTGTTAAAAGAAAAGAATATCGTTCTCATCTCCGGGGCGATACCGGGGCGCAAGGATTCCCTGATCACAGTCAAAGAGAAGTAGGCAGGCGCGTAATGATCCTCGATAAATTGTCAAAAGACGGAAAGGTGGTCGGGCAGGTTGAGCTGGACGACCGCGTCTTTAACGCTAAGATTAATGATGGCCTTATATATGAGCTTGTGAAGGCGGCGAACGCGAACCTCCGCCAGGGAACGCATTGCACGAAGGAGCGTTCTTTTGTAAGCGGTGGAGGTGCCAAGCCATACAAGCAGAAAGGGACCGGAAGGGCGCGCCAGGGGAGTATCAGGGCTCCACAGTGGAAAGGGGGCGGTACAATTTTCGGTCCCCAACCGCGGGATTACAGGATAGAGCTCCCAAAGGGCATGAGAAGCGCCGCTTACCGCGCGCTGCTCTCGCTGAAAGCGAAAGAGGGGTCCATCAGGGTTGTCGAGGATTTAAAGGTTGAAAGCGGCAAGACCAGGGAGATCGCGGTGATTGGCAAGGCGCTGAATGTCAGGAAGGGCGTGCTGGTCACCGACAGCGAAGACTCGATGCTGAAGAGGGCCTTGCGCAATATCCCATGGTTTGTTTATAATAACGTAAAGAGGATCTCCGGAAGGGACATCTTCTATTCGAAAACGCTTGTTCTCACCGAGGGAGCAGTAAAGTACCTGAATGAGAAGTATGCGAAAGGTGAATAGCAATGGATTATAACGACGTAATTATACGGCCGGTTCTTTCAGAAAAGAGCACCGAGCTTTCCGAGAGCGCAAAGTACGTTTTTCGGGTGTCGCTAAAGGCCAATAAACACATGATCAAAAAGGCGGTTAAGGAAATATTCAATGTTACCGCGGAGCGAGTAAACGTGTTGATCGTGCGGGGGAAGCAGAAGAGGGTTCGCCACCAGTACGGTATAACGCCGGCATGGAAAAAGGCGATAGTGACCCTTAAAGAAGGCGAGAAGATCGATCTCTTCGAAAACCAGTGACGCCGAGTGCCGCAAACGACAGAACAGGAAAACTGACATGGGAATCAAGAAATTTAAGCCGGTTACTAAAACGAGGCGCTACCATACGGTCCTGACCAAGGAGGAGATTACCTCCGACAGCCCGTACAAGCCGCTCTGCGTCGGGAAGAAAGAGTTCGCGGGCAGGGGCCACAACGGTAAGATTTCCGTACGCAGGCGCGGCGGCGGACACAAGCAGAAGTATCGAATTATCGATTTCAAGCGGAATAAATACGATATTGAAGGACGCGTGGCAACAATAGAGTACGATCCCAACAGGTCGGCGAACATCGCGCTTATCGCATACGCTGACGGGGAGAAGAGGTATATAATTGCACCTATGTCGTTGAAGGTGGGTGATGCCATCATTTCGGGCGAGAATGCCGAGTTCAAGGTGGGCAACTGTCTTCCGCTCAAGAATATCCCGGTCGGTACTAATATTTACAATATTGAACTTCACCGCGGCAAGGGCGGGCAGATCGTCAGATCGGCCGGAACGAGTGCGCAGATAGCTGCACGCGAAGGCGATTATTGCATGGTGAAGCTCCCCTCCGGCGAAATCCGGAAAGTCAACAAGGAATGCTATGCGACTATCGGCGAAGTCGGTAACAAAGACCATGTCAACGTCACGATCGGAAAGGCGGGCAGGTCTCGCTGGCTGAACAAGCGGCCGAAAGTTCGCGGCGTTGCAATGAACCCGATTGACCACCCGCTTGGTGGCGGCGAGGGCAAGTCTTCGGGGGGACGTCATCCGGTGTCGCCCACCGGGATGCCGACGAAGGGCTTCAAGACGAGAAAGAAGAAAAAGTACAGCAATTCCATGATCATAAAGAGAAGGAAGTAAGCCATGGCTCGTTCTATCAAGAAAGGCCCGTATATTGACATCAAGCTCTTCAAGAAGGTTGAAGAGATGAATTCAACAAATACGAAGAAAGCCCTGAAAACCTGGTCCCGTCGCTCGACGATTTTTCCTGAAATGATCGGTCATACGCTGATGGTTCACAACGGGAAAAACTTTATCCCGGTATATGTCACCGAGCAGATGGTGGGGCACAAGCTTGGCGAGTTCGCGCCGACACGTACCTACCGGGGACATACGAGCAGGGATGACAAGGTAGCGAAGAAGAAGAAATAGGCGAGGAA
>JBFZEY010000074.1:0-3771 GCA_041306625.1 Spirochaetota bacterium
ACATAGGGCGTACCATTATTCCATCGGCTCCACGACGGGCGGTTCGTTTCCTTCGAGATATTCGGGCAGGTAAACGGGAAACCCGTATCGCCCCTGCAGCAGGCTGAAGACGCAGAGGTCATGGAATGTGACTTTCAACAGACCGTCTCCGTCTTCCGGGGCGTCGTTGATCACGAGGGTGATCTGCTGCTGGTGCGGCAGACCCATCGGAAAGACCATTCGCCCCCCCCTCCGGAGTGATCGCATAAGCGATAGCGGCCTTTTCCTGCACGCACCGCACACAATTACCGCATCGAAGATTCCCAGCGAAGGCTCGTGGTCGGTCCCATCTCCGGAGTAAAAACGTATATTATCGTATTTCCTCCTTTTGCAGCGGGCCTTCGCCGCCGCCGAGAGTTCACCGTACAGATCGACCGTCACCACTTCTCTCACCAGGCGGGAGAGAACGGCCGTGGAATACCCCGACCCGGTTCCGACCTCCAGCACGCGCCATTTCTTTTGCGGTGCGAGTATACCGAACATGCGCGCCAGCGACATCAGTGGATCGCTGCGCTCCCCGGTCCCTATCGGGATTGTCTCGTCGGTGTAAAATGACTTCCTGAACGCGGCGTCGAAGAAGTCCTCCTGTTTAACGGCGGAGAAGGCGTCGATCACGGCCTTGCCGGTCTTTTTCTTTTTCAGTAACGCCAGAAACGTGTCTCTTTTCGTGCTCATTGTCTCAGCCGGTAATCCTCAATAAGATAAACGAGTGGTGCGATACGTCGCCTCTTTAACGGGAATATTTCAAGCACTTCCCGGGCCGCGGTCGGATAAAACACACGGCTTCCGCACTCCGGCATCAAACCGCCATAAACCGAATCGCGCTTATTCGAAAAATTGGAAAAGATACGTTAGAAAATAATCCGAGATGAGTATCGCCATCGAGGACTTCACCACCGCCTGAATGGTCGCCTTGCCGACGCCCTCCGCGCCGCCGCTCGTGTTAAAACCCTGGTAACAGGAGATTATGGCGATCTGTATACCGAAAAAAACCGACTTTAAAATCCCCGACATGAAATCCACCAGACGAAGATTCTGCAAAATGTTCTCGATGTACTTGTCGATCGTGATGTTCAGGCTGAAGTAGGCCACGAAGGCCCCGCCCAGCACACCGACCACGTCCGTTATAACCGTCAGGGCCGGCGTCATCACCAGGCAGGCCAGAAATCGCGGTACGGACAGATACTGGACCGGGTTCGCCGAGAGGGTGACCAGCGCATCGATCTGCTCGGTGACTTTCATCGTGCCGATCTCGGCGGCGATGGCCGAGCCCACCCTGCCGGCGAGCAGAAGCGCGGTGAGCACCGGGCACAGCTCCCTGAACATGGATATCGCCACGGCACTGCCGATAAAGATCGACGAGCCGGTCATGATCTTGTCCATGGCGTTTCCTATCTGGAGCGCCATTACCATGCCGGTAAAAAAGAGCGTTACCGCCGTTACCGGCAGCGACCGGTAGCCGATTTCAAGCATCTGCGCCGTGACGTTTTTCCGGTCGAACGGCGGCCTGAAGGTCCATTTTACCGTCTCCCCGAAAAAGATTGCGTAGCGACCCAATCCCTCCAGGAGAGAAACGGCATACTGTCCGATGCTTCCGCTCGTCATGCCTCCGCCACGGTCTCGTCGAATTCATGGACCTTGTCGAGGTTCCCGAACTTGGTGAATTTTTCCCAGAACCGGAGCTCGACCTCGCCGATAGGGCCGTTGCGCTGCTTGGCGACGATCACCTCGGCTATCCCTTTTTTCTCGCTGTCCTTCTTCACACGCTCCTCGCGGTAGATGAACATGACCACGTCAGCGTCCTGCTCGATCGCGCCCGACTCCCTGAGGTCCGAGAGCTGGGGGCGCTGATCGGTGCGCGACTCGACCGCGCGCGAAAGCTGCGACAGTGCGACCACAGGCACCGACAGCTCGCGGGCTATCTGTTTCAGCGAGCGCGATATCTCGGCGATCTGCAGGTGGCGGTCCATGCGCGAAATGCTGGAGATCAGCTGCATGTAATCGACCACGATCGCGCCCAGGCGCTGCTTCTGTGCGACACGGCGTGCCTTCGCGCGGATCTCGAAAATATTAATGGCCGGGGTATCGTCAATGAGAAGCGGCGACTTTTCAAGCCTGCCCGCGCTCTGCATGAGGCGGCGCAGCTCCTCGCTGCTTATATGGCCGGTCCGCACCCGCTGTGAATCAATCATTGCGTCAACGCAGAGCAGGCGCATGCCCAGCTGCGAGGCCGGCATCTCCACCGAAAAAAAGAGCACCGGCATTTTTTCCTTCATGACGATATGGTTCGCGATATTGAGCGCGAGTGCGGTCTTCCCCATCGAGGGCCGTGCGGCTATGATGATAAGCTCCGATTCATGAAGCCCGGAAAGCATCTCGTCAAGACCGGTGAAGCCGGTGGCTACTCCGGTAACGACCTTTTTGGTCTCGTACATGCGGCCGATGCTGTCCATCGCTTCCTGGATGACATCGGAGATGTTTTTAAAGTCGGAGGTGATGCGCTTTTCGGTGACGCGAAAAACGTCCCGCTCCACCTCGTCCATAAGCTCGTAGGTGTCGCGCGCCGTGTCGTGGCATTTCTCGAGCACCTCGTGCGAAACCTCTATTAGCCTGCGCCTGAGGCTCATTTCCTTTATACGGCGAGCATAGAATTCGGCATTCGCCGAGGTGGAGACCGTACGGTAAATATCGACCAGGGCATGATCGCCGCCGATCCGTTCAAGGCGGTTCAGGTCGTTCAGCCGCTGCTTTACGGTTACGAGGTCAATCGGGAGGTTCTTGCGCTCGAGCTCGACGATAACGCTGAAAATCTCACGGTGCGCATCAAGATAGAAATCCTCCGGCTGGAGGATTTCTATTACTTTAAGAAGCGCATCCCTGCTGAGGAGCGCGGAAGAGAGACACGAGGCTTCCGCTTCAATATCCTGAGGCGGCACCAGATCGATCGCCATCGGCTACTCCTTGAAGACGGTGACCTTCAACTTCGCGGTAACACCCTCGTCGAGCTTGACGGGCACCTCGTATTCCCCCAGTTTCTTGATCGGCTCTTCCAGATGGATCTTCCTTCTATCAACATCGTGGCCGAGCTCCTTAAGTTTTCGTGCGATGTCCATGGAGGTAACCGAGCCGAACAGCTTCTCCTCCTCGCCTACCTGCGCGCCGATCTTGATGTCGAGGCCCGCGAACGTTTCCATAAGGGTCTCGCTCTGCTTCTTCCTCTTGTCCTTCTTGATCTTGATCAGCTTGCGCTGGTGCACGGCCGCCTTCTGGCTCGAGTCGTTTGCTACGAGAACCATTTTTTTTGGCAGTAAAAAATTACGCGCGTATCCGTCGGAGACGTCCTTGATATCGCCCGCCTCGCCGAGATTCGGAATGTCTTTCTGTAAAATCACTTTCATGGTCAATACCTCGAACTTATTGTTCGCCCCGGGCTTCCAGTTTCCGAAAATCGGCCCAGAAGTCCAGGGCTCCTATACTCATAAGAACGATCGAAACAACGAGCAATGCCTCCACCCCCAGCAGCAGAACAAAAAACACCGCCAGGGAAAGCACAAAGGGCGGCGCCCCTTTTTTGTCCAGGTAGAACCTGGCAATTCCAAGCGCCTGTATCAGGTAGAGCGCCGAAAAGCACAACGCGCAGTTGAGGCCGATTACGTACACCGTGCGATGGCTCTCCTCGTCGACCAGCAACACCGCGAGCCAGCCGGCGATAAGCGCAAAGATAAAATAGTC
>JBFZEY010000075.1:0-3324 GCA_041306625.1 Spirochaetota bacterium
AGGAGATCGGTTACCCCGTTGAATGGGGAGATGCCGAGGCCAGCATGCGACTTCTCGAGGATATCGCAATGGTACGAGGATTCGGGAAAATCGCGGCGCTTGGCGGAAGGCATGTGGCCGAGAAATACGGCGCTCCCGAGGTGTTCATGGGTTCGAAAGGGCAGGGTTTCGCCGGATATCATCCGCGGGCCATGGTCGGCCAGGGACTTCTGTACGCGACCTCGCCCGAAGGAGGCAACCATACGACCGGGAATACGGTACAACAGGAGATCAACGGAATCCCGGAGCCGATGGACCCCTTTACCGCTGAAGGCAAGGCCGAACTGGTGATACGCCGCCAGAATGAAACAGCGTTCGTGGAGTGTTGCGGCGTATGCGTTTTCCCGTACATGCTTATAGAGGGGAGCACCCAGATACTGGCGGAGCTTTACAGCGCCGCGGTGGGTAAAAAATATACCGAGGCCGAGGTGCGGGTGCTTGGCGAGAGGGCATTTAACGTCGAACGGCTTTTCAACCAGAAGCTGGGTTTCAATCGAAAAGACGATACGCTGCCGAAACGACTGACACAGGAGCCGCATAATGAGGGCATAGGCGAGGGTAACGTGGTACCGCTCGATGAGATGCTGGACGAATACTACAGGCTGAGAGGGTGGGACAAAAACGGCATGATCACGGAGAAGAAGCTCAGGGAGCTTTCACTGGCGTGATAACGGTGAAAGTCAAGCTTTCCGGCCTGATGAGAAAGTATTACAGGCGTTCGGCAAGCTCAAAAATGGAGCAGGTCGAGATAGATGATGGATCAACGGTCGGGGACGTTATCGAATCGTTCGGTATTCCGCGGGAAAAGGTGCACATGGTCGTCGTAAATAAAACGAGGAAAGATCTGACCGCGGTCATCAGTAACGGCGACGAGATATGGGTGCTCCCCCTGGCGCATGGCGGTTAGGGGTATTACATATTAATGGAGGGTTGGAGATGATCACATATTACGGCAAAAAATGGCTCGAGGCGTGCAGGGACGAAATGAACAACTCGGAAAAACACATGAAAAAATCGCGTCGACTCACCGGTTCTTACTTTTTCAGGGTGTGGGATGGTCCCGACGGAAAAGATCGCAAGGCCATATGGGAATTCAGCGAAGGGAAGTGTATTCGCGTTGAATTCGAATCGAAGCAGGCACCGTGGAAGGAGCTTCGCGAGGAGGCGATGGACGAACGTCGTTATGTCGGCAGGTTTTCGTGCCCGTTCAAAATGATGGCCTCCCTGAACAAGGGGGAAATGAGTCCGCTCAAGGCGCTGACTTCGCCGGCATACCAGGTCGAAGGGAAGAAGACCCAGTTCTTTAAAATGATGCAGGGAATCAACTCCTGGAACGAGCATAACGCTAAAGTAAAATGCGACTATGATTTCACGAAAACCGATGACGAAGGCAATGCCATCGGTTAAGCTTGCGGGCAATCTGCAAATAAGCGTTAATGAGTGGGGCACACCATGAGAGAGACGGATCTTACAATTGCGCAGATCTTTCAAAAACGTGTGGAGCAAAACGGCGATAAGCCGCTCTTTATTCACCACAGGGAAGGAGATTTCCCCCCGTATACCCATAAGGGTAAACTCAGGACGATGTCGTGGAGAGCGGCGGGAGATCTCGTAAAAAAAGCGGGGATGGGACTGCTGGCCATAGGAGCGAAGAAAGGGGACAGGATATGCATAATGTCAGGTACCCGCTATGAATGGGTGGTAGCCGACCTCGCGCTTCTTTCTATAGGTGGCGAAACGGGAAGCATCTATCCTAATAACCTTCCGGAGCAGGCGGTTTACATTGTCAACGATCTGCAGTCGGGGATCGTTTTCGTCGAGCACAAATGGCAGCGGAACGGCCTCCTGAAGCGGAGAGATCAGATGCCCCAGCTCAAAAGGATCATCACGATAGGATGCGAGGCGGGTGATGATCCGCTCTGCATGACGTTTGACGAGCTGATGGATCTCGGCACCTCAGAACAGGCGAAATATTCGGCGAAATTCGAAGCAGCCGTCAAAGCTGGCAAGTTGAGCGATATCGCTTCATATATTTATACCTCGGGAACCACGGGCGTGGCGAAGGGTGCATTCCATACCCATGAATCCCTTGTGTATACGCTCTATACAGGGGCCTCCTGGGTCCCCGCGGAGCCGGGTATGATAGACCTCTCATTTCTCCCCATGGCCCATGTGTTCGAGCAGTTTGCCGGGGCCTTACTGGATATATACCGGGGTGATGTGATTGTGGCGTTCGCTAGAAGCATGGACACCGTGGCAAAGGATTTCGGGCATGTAAAACCACACTTTTGCAGAACGGCGCCGCGCTTTTTCGAAAAGGTATACTCGACGGTATGGAGCAAGGTCGAAGCGCTCGCCGATCTTACCGCGGAGTCGTTCGAAGAGGCGCTGGCCGTTTCCAAGCGCGTCGTTATTGAAGGCGGACTCTACGGAAAAGAACCGGGAGCCGAGGACATGAAGCGGCACAGGGAGCTGGACGGGCACAACTACAGTGAGATACGCGAACTCGCGCTCGGAGGAAACATCAAATTCTTCGTGTCCGGAGGCGCCCCGCTGTCGAAAGAGATCAATGAGTTTTTTTGGGCCATCGGCACGCCGATCTATGAGCTGTACGGGATGACCGAAGCGGGCGGCATGCTTACCAACAGACCGGGGTCGGTGAAGGTCGGCAGTGTGGGGCGGGAATGGCCGGCCTTCAACTGGCCTGGGGGAAAGACTGAGATAAAACTCTCTCCAGAAGGGGAGATACTTGTAAAAGGGCCGAACGTGATGAAGGGATACTACAATAAGCCCGAGGACACGGTTGAGGCGATACGAGACGGCTGGCTGTACTCGGGTGATATCGCCGTGAAGGACGAGGACGGGTTCTACAAAATCACCGACCGCATAAAAAATATAATTATTACGGCCGGCGGAAAAAATGTTGCACCTGTACGTATCGAGAGTATAATAATGGAGGATCCGCTCATAAGCCAGGTCATAGTATATGGAGACAGGAAGCAATACCTGACGGCGATAGTCACGCTCGATGAAGAGGGGCTTATGAATACGGCCAGGGAGTCGGGACTAAAGGGTACCTACGGGGAACTCGTTAAATCCCCTGAGATCAGGAAAATCGTAAAATCTCTTATCAATGAGAAAAATACGCTGCTGGCGAAGTATGAAACGATCAAGGACTTCGTTATACTCGATCACGACCTGTCCATAGAGGCCGGTGAACTCACGCCTACCATGAAGGTCAAGAAGAAGGAGGTATTCAGAAAGTACGGAGACTTGCTCGAGGAT
>JBFZEY010000076.1:0-3043 GCA_041306625.1 Spirochaetota bacterium
GTCCTCCGGCGGCGGAATGAGGGTGCCGATTCAATTGCCGCCTCAGATTGCGCTCCCCCCGCACGTATCGCTGGCATGGTGTCATTCAAGCTCGGTTGGTGTCTTTCCCGATATTCCCGCTTCCGCGCTCCAACGCGCGGCGGATGCGTGCTTCCAGCGTATTGAACCGGTATTCTCAAAGACCTGCACTATGTTCACCAATCTCGACATTCAACGCATATCTGTCGTCCCGGTTATCGCTATTGTCCCATAGAACGGTCTGGTGGGTGCCCGTTGTTTGAGCATGTCATTGATTATTCACAGTTCGTGTAACTGGCGAAGCGCCGTTTAAAAATGCAATTTTAATGAAAACTTGAAAGTAAAGTCGAGGTGCTGGTGCACCGGAAACGTTTCGTCAGGCTTGTCGCCGAAAGCGCCGTTACTGAGCTCTTCTTAATCAGCCGGCTTTCCCCATAGCGCAATTTTTGCGCCATTATAAGACAACAATCCCTCAATAAAAAAATGCCGTTTCTTCCATAGCATATAACAGATAAAAAATCTATGCCGTGACAGCAGTAAACATTCGGTTTTCACAGCAATGTTGCCCTGATGTGCTTATCATTGAGGAGGGTCTGCTTGGCGCCGATCAAGCCGCCGCCTTCAATCTACCGGCCCGGGCAGTGAGCGCCGATGGCAAAACTATTTGTCGCCAGGCTCAATGAACGTCATGCTGAAAGGTGCAGTTTCCGTGACAGAGCGGACAAAGACCGACGACGGTAATTTGCCTCTGCCGGCCGCCCCGCCCGTACTGTTTATTGATATTGACTGCTTCGAACATCAATGATATCCTCACCCCGAAATCACCCATCCATAAGGAGGCCGCAATGAAAA
Organism: Spirochaetota bacterium; assembly: GCA_041306625.1. Taxonomy (GTDB): domain Bacteria; phylum Spirochaetota; class UBA4802; order UBA4802; family UBA5368; genus MVZN01. The sequence continues at coordinate 871 of JBFZEY010000076.1, forward strand.
GCGTACCGTGGACGCTTCGCTCACAGCTCATCCTCTTTGCCCTGATCTCCCTGGCATTTTCAATCGTACCCATCATAACGACCCTAACGGTCGACAAGTCCAACCTGGGACAGGCGTTGTTTCTTATATGGTACGGGCTTCTGCCGCCGTTGATCATATTCCTGGCCGGGATGCTGATCAACAGGACGGAGACGATACCCTTTCTGTATGTCGGGAAGATCTGGATGGGTATGGGCATATGGTTCGCCCTCCAGCTCCTGTTCCTGGTGGCGTCGCCGCTGGGTATCGTCTTCAGGCTGGTCGCCCTTCCAGCCGTGCAGGTCGGAGGAAAGGGATTTATCGCCGGCGCCCTGCTGTTCCTCGGGGGCGGGATAATACTGTACCGGCTTGGTCTGAAAGGGAAGGGATGGAAACCCGTATTCGGCGCAGTGGCGAAAAAGGTGGCGCTCGGCCTCATGGCCGTTATCATCGCGGCGGGTATCCCCCTGTTCGTGCTTGCCGGCATGAGGATGTCGGACAGCGTCCTTGTCGATGATGCGAAGGTACCCCCACAGGCGGAGATATTCTCGTGGATAAAGGATGTGTATGATATGGGCATACGGCGGACAGGATCGGCCGCCGATCTGAAGACCATCGGCTACCTCGAGCGCAAACTCCGTGAGATCGGAATCGCCGACGTGCGCAAAGAACCCTATGCTTTCGACTACTGGGAGGCCGGCGACTGGGGACTCTCCTTACGAGACGGAACCGGCCCGGAACGGCGCGTCCCCGCCTTCTACGTGCCCTACAGCAGGCCCACGGGCAGGGAGGGAGTCACCGGCGATATGGTGTATGTGGGGAAGGGGACAAAGGCCGACTTCAAAAAGACCGACGTTCGGGGGAAGATCGTGCTGGCCGACCTTCCCGCCGTGAACATCAGCTGGAACAAGATGAAGATCTTCTCCTACCTGGCCTACGACCCGAAGGGAACCACGGGGAGCTGGGAACACCCGTACCCGATAGGGTGGATTTTCAAGTACGAGGCGATCTATGAACGGGCGAAGGAGCACGGGGCCGCGGGCATCGTCGGCATTCTTCAGGGATATCCCGAAATCGGCGAATTCACCTACTACGCGCCCTACGACGGCATATTCCGCACCGTGCCGAGCCTCTACGTGATGGAGAAGGACGGCGAACGCATCAAGGCGGCGCTCGCTGAAAAGCCCATGAAGGCGCGGGTGCTCCTCGACGCGAAAATCTCGAAGCGGGGCGGCAGGACCGCCACGGTGTACGGCATACTGCCGGGGAAACGTGAAACATCGCTGATCATCCACTGCCACCACGACGCTCCATGGCGCAGCGGTATCGAGGACTCCAGCGGAGTGGGCATGGTGCTGGCCCTGGCGAAGTATTATTCGCGTATCCCGCTCGAGAAACGCGACCTTACGCTTGTCTTCATGCTGACCGGCTCCCACATGGTGGGGGCGAAAAGCAACTACGACTTTATCGAAAAACACCGCGACGGATTGATGAAAAATGTCCTCTATGACATCTGTATCGAGCACATCTCCGACGACTATAACCCGCCAAATCCGTCGACGGGGAACCCCGAACCGCGGGGCGTATTCGTCACCGAAAACCCGGTAATGCTGTCAACCTACGCCCGGCTGGTCAGGCGGCACGATATGCATCGTCTGCTGGTGTTTCCCACGGGCTCGCCCCTGGGTGTGCCCACCGACGCCCAGCCATTTCACAACGAGGGCTACGGCGTCAATACCATGATCAGCGGGCCCAGCTGGCTCTTCGACGACGACGACACCCTGGAGCGGGTGGATGAGCGCCAGCTGGTGCCGGTCGCCCGGCTGTACATCGACCTCGTTTCACAGATCGGGCGAAAGTCCGACTGGATGCTGAAATTCAACCTCAACTGGCTGGTGATAGGGCTCATGCTCCTGCTCACCCCGTTGGGGGTGATAGGATCGGTGAAAAAATAGAGGTGTACTGACGAAAGGTCGAGGTAATCCGCTTAACGGGGGAGTAGCCTGCGTTGATGGCGGGAGATTCCGGATGTATAGAAAATGCGAATAGGATAATGAGTGTCCGATGAAAACGGGAAGCATGGGGCCGACTTAAAACAGTATCGGCCCCATGCACTCATTGTTTCACGGCCTTTTGCGGCAAATCGATTGATTCG
>JBFZEY010000077.1:0-8385 GCA_041306625.1 Spirochaetota bacterium
TCTTCCGATCTCTGGACCACGAATCCTTGAGTGTAATGGTCCGGTTGAAGACGAGGCGCCCGGGTTTACTATCCACATCGACACAGAAATAGCCCAGTCGCTCGAACTGGAAACGGTCTCCCGGTCGCGATGAAGCGACATGCGGCTCGATGTACCCGGTCACGACTTTCAGCGAATCCGGATTCATATTTGCGGTGAAATCCTTTCCCTCCTCCGTTTCGTACGGGTCTTCCTTCGTAAACAGGCGGTCATAGAGTCGCACGTCGGCCTTCACGGCATGCGCGGCCGAAACCCAGTGCAGCGTCCCCTTTACCTTGCGTCCATCGGGGGCCGTGCCGCCGATCGAGGCCGGGTCCCAGGTACAGCGAAGTTCCGATATCTCGCCCAGTTCGTTCTTTTCCACGCCGGTGCAGGTTATCAGGCATGCGCCGCGAAGCCGCACCTCGCGCCCCGGGGCCAGCCTGAAAAAGCCTTTCGGCGGCTCTTCCATGAAATCCTCGCGCTCGATGTAGACGACGCGCGAAAAGGGCACCCTGCGCGATCCGGCCGAGGGGTCCTCCTGGTTGTTCGCTATCTCGAACCCGTCAACGCGATCTTCTGGATAATTCTCTATGACGAGTTTCAGCGGGTTCAGCACTCCCATAACCCGCGGAGAACGCTTATTGAGGTCCTCGCGGATGCAGTGCTCGAGAAGGGCCATGTCCACGACGGTGTCCCGCTTGGCCACACCGATGATGGCGGCAAAGGCGCGGATCGATTCGCTCGTGCAGCCGCGCCGTCGGAGGCCGGAGATGGTGGGCATGCGCGGATCGTCCCATCCGCTCACGTGAGCTTCCTTCACCAGCCGAAGCAGAAGGCGCTTGCTCATTACCGTATAGCTCAGGTTGAGCCGGGCGAATTCGATCTGGCGCGGCCGAACCCTCCCCTCTTCGGCGATATGGTCGAGAAACCAGTCGTAGAGCGGGCGGTGCACCTCGAACTCGAGCGTGCAGATGGAATGCGTGATGCCCTCTATGTAGTCGGACTGGCCGTGGGCGAAGTCGTACATGGGATAGATGCACCAGTCGTTGCCGGTGCGGTGATGCTCGGCGCGCTTGATCCGATAGAGCACGGGGTCGCGCATGTGCATGTTGGGCGAGTCCATGCCGATCTTCGCGCGGAGCACCTTTGCGCCGTCGGGAAACTCGCCCTTTTTCATGCGCGCGAAGAGGTCGAGGTTCTCATCGGCCGGGCGGTCGCGCCATGGGCTTGTCTTGCCCGGCTCCGTGGGCGTGCCCCGCGTGGCGCCGATCTCCTCGGCGCTCATGTCGCAGACGTAGGCGAGGCCCTTTTGTATCAGCAAAACCGCCCAGTCGTAAATTGCCCCAAAATAGTCCGAAGCGTAATAGGGCCGGTCGTGCCACTCGAAACCGAGCCAGCGAACATCCTCCATGATGGAGTCGACATACTCGACCTCTTCCTTTTCGGGATTGGTATCGTCAAAACGAAGATTGCACCTGCCGCCGTATTTGGCCGCGAGGCCGAAATTAAGGCAAATGGATTTGGCATGGCCGATATGGAGATACCCGTTCGGTTCCGGCGGGAAGCGGGTGTGAACGGCCGCGTCGTTTTTACCGCTTTTTAAATCCTCTTCTATAATTTCTTCAATGAAGTTCTGCGGTTTGATCTTTTCTTCGCTTTCCATCGGGCCTGCCGTTCCACATGCTGTATCCGGGGCCTGCCGGCCCCGTGCGCGAAGAATCGACCGGGGCGGACGTTTTGTCAAGGATTTGGATAAAAATGCCGCCGTGAATCCGATCACGGCGGCATTATTTTACACCGGCGCAAAGAAACAGTACCCGAAACAGGGTTTATATGGCTACTCGATACCCGACTCTGAATTAAAGGCCACCGGAATATCGGCGATCTGTTTCGCCGTAAAAGGCTTTTCAATATACTTATTACAGAATCCCGCGAGCATGCGGTTTACCCCTTTCAGGATATCTGGCCCATGCGCGGCGTGGAGGGCCTCCGCCATGCGATAACGCGCAATCGCTTTATCCCGCTCTCCCATAAGGTCCAGACCCTGCCCGGCCAGGAGAAGCGCATGTGCACGCTCGCTGTTGGACTGCGGCCGGTCGAGTGATTTCTCGAGCAGGACTACCGCTTCCTTATAAGCACCGGCATGCAGAAGAAGTGAAGCCCTCAGCCGAAGATATATGGTCTCCTTCGGATCGAGCGCAATGGCCGCGTCGAGATGGGCCATGATCTTTTTTGTATCAAAAGGGTCCTCTTCGTGCGCGGCGTACGCCTTCATGAAATGCCGAAGCCCTTTCTGTTTCGAGTTTTCCTTCCAGACATAACCGGAAAGCACCGGAAACCGCCGCGCGGGAATACCGGCAAGCTCCGCACGGACGTCCAGCCCATGATACCTGCCGTCACACGCGGGCTCCACGCCGGACGATATCCACACGATGCCGTCCTCCGGAATAAAAACCGCCGAGGTAACATTATTGGCCGCGCCGACGGTAATCCCGGTTGCCCGCTCGGTCCGCGTGACCATGTCGATCCTGTCACCCATAAACGAGGCCGCCATCGCGCCCGTAATACGCCCTCTGCCGGCGGCGACGAGCTCGCCGAGGCGCAGGTAGCGCCCGAACATGTCGCGCATCACCAGGTTGTAGCGTTTCATAAGATCGACCTTCTCGAGCTCGGCCGTCGTGGCGAAGTTCGTGAGCACCAGCACGCCGTTTTCCATCCTCTTCAACCCGACCGATTCCCCGTTGGCCTCGATCGCCACGGCGTCGCGCCGTGCGCCGTCGGCCACCATGAAGCCGAACGCACCGGCCCTGGGACCGCGCTTCACGATATCGACGGCCTCGCCGATCGTCGACGCTCCGCGCATGATCTCGTGCTCGAGCACCGTAAAAGACAGTCCACGCGGGCCGGTACCGTCGAATCCCATGAAGTGGCCTCCGATGACGATTCCCTTCTCATTCACGGCGGAGTTGCATTTTACAAGGCCGGCGGTGGAGATGTTAACATAGGCATGGCCCCGCTGCGGGTGATAGATGAATACCGTCTGGGCGTCCATCCACCTGCCCTGCCCGGCATAATCGGTATTCCTGCCCATGATGAGCTTTCCGTCCGCGGTGGCGACGCCGGCGGCCGCGAAGTCGGAGCATTCCGCGCTGATACCCAGCGTTTTCGCCTTCGCCTTCACTACCCCCGGCACCATGATCATGGTAAGCTCGGATTTAAATGTCGCCCGGATTAGATCACGATAGTCCAGGCCCGAACCGTCGGCGATACCCTTAAGTTCCATAAGATATTCCGCGGGAGTATTGCGCTCAAGAGGCCCGAAGACGGCGAAATCAAGATAGGCGAGCATGAGCTTTCTCAAAAACGCAGGCTTCGCCCGATGCTCCCTCGAATTCGTCACGGGGTCCGCGAATACCGGCACCACGCCGCGGCGGATCTCATCCCTGAGAAGCGCTCCGTGCTGGTATCCCATCTCATAGGGCTCTCCAGTCATGGAGATGATGATACCCTCCGGCCTGCGCTCTTTCCACGCGGCGCCAAGCCAGGTTCTGCCGCCTTCCCCCCGGGGTTTCTCCGCCGCGAGTCGTTCGGCCCCGTCCGGAGCGTAGGTCGTACCCGAGCTTATCAGCCGGGATTTAATAAACAGCAAACCAAAGGCAATGAGCAGTATGGCGGCGAGTATGATGATGGGACCACGTTTCATGGCAAGCTCCTTGGTTGGTGATAATTTCTCGTCGGGCATCCGAGGCTCCATTAAACGAAAGTTTTTGTCAAGGATTTGATCAGACCCGGATTGTGTTCACTCCGATAATATCCATTAAATTATTTGACCATGGGCATTGATTATGATAGTCTCGGACTCTGCCGACGATACACGGCTACATCACTACCGGGAGGAAATACGATGCCGGATTCAATAACAGAAGTAAGCGAAAAATCATGGGGGGCGCGCCTCATGGAGTCAATCAAGGGCGTGCTGGTGGGGCTTGCGCTCTTCATCGCGGCCTTTCCGGTGCTCTTCATGAACGAGGGCTGTGCCGTTAAGACCGCCCGCGACCTTGGCAGTCTTGCCAAAGAGGTCAAGAGCGTCAACGCGACCCAGATCGACCCCGCCAACAACGGCAAACCCGTGCACGCAAGCGGCGAAGCGAAGACGGACGAAGTCCTCACCGACCCGGTCCTCAACTACAGCGCGAACGCCATACACCTGAGCCGGTCGGTCGAGATGTTCCAGTGGATTGAAGACCGGAACGAAAAAAAGGAAAAGCAGGTCGGCGGCGGCGAGAAGACCACTGTCACCTACGAATACCGCACCGGCTGGTCGTCCTCGGCGATCGACTCGTCGAAATTCAAACAGGCCGAAGGACACCGCAATCCCGGCGCCCTGCCCTATGAGGCGATGAGCGTTTCCGCCAAGAACGTACTGCTCGGCTCGTATAAGCTTATACCGGGTCAGATCGGCCAGATCTCGGGTAAAGACAAGGTCAACTTCACCGTGGTTGAAATCGCGAAGCTCCCGCCCAATCTGCGCGCCAGGGCCAAGGCTTCAGGTGAATGGCTCTTCCTCGGCGCCAATCCGCAGCAGCCGCAGGTCGGCGACACGCGCCTGCAGTTAGCTGTGGTCAAGTCTCCTCAGCCCATCTCCGTCATCGCCGTGCAGAACGGCGATACCTTCCAGTCATACCGCGGGAAGGAGGGGACGTCGCAGCTGCTCGTCAGCATGGGTACGATCGACGCGAACGGCATGGTGCAGAGCGCGCAGGACGCAAACGTAATGCGCACCTGGATCGTGCGGCTCGTTGGGCTGGTACTCATGTATATGGGACTCATGTTGGTCTTCAAGCCGCTCGTCACCGTGGCCGACGTCCTGCCGTTCCTTGGCGGGCTCCTTAAAATCGGCCTTGGGCTTTTCTCGGGGATAATCGCGTTCGCGCTGTCGCTCATCACGATCGCGATCGCCTGGATAGCATACAGGCCGGTGCTGGCGATCATACTGCTCGTGCTTGCGGCGGGTGCTATCACCTTCGGTATTATGCGGGCACGTCAGAAAAAGGCGGCGGCCGCGGCATAACGCAACGGCATCAAGCCGCGCGAAAGGCCCTCTCCCGGCGGAGAGGGCCTTTTTAGCAAGCGTCACGAATAAACAGAGTGTGTTGAAAACCCGGGCGGTGAAACGGTGTACCTCGCTCAAACCGGCGGGGCACATGGGTTCCGGAACTCACTCCTTATCGACGGTAAGCACATATTTCCCCGTGTTGGCACTCGCATCCCAGTAATCCATGACGAACGCCATCAGGAATACATTATGGTCCTCTTCGCCGGGTGTGGTAAACCGAATGCTTTCTCCCGGTTTCAGCACCCGATACAGCGAGGCGAAACCGTCCTGTTCGTCGGTCGCATAAAAGATGATGACGCCGGGCATTGGATCGGCGTCCGCTCCCATCTGGTTCGAGAAAAAAGCCTCCCCCTCAAGACTCACCCGATACCGGGTGTTCATGGAGAGCTTAACCTTGACCGCCCGGTCCGAAACCCTTGCGCTCTGGGTCATAAACACGCAGTTTTTACCGGCGTCGACTACATACTGTTCGGCAAACGCGGTCCCCGCGATGGCGACAAACACGGCCAGAAGAATTGACGTCCTCCTCATAGTGTTCCTCCATATCAAGCACACAGAGATTAACAGAATGCCCCGGATAAAACATCTCCCCCGCAGGCGCAATCATTAAATCCTCGAATCTGCAGAATGGCTTATGGTAAAAACCCGCGACCGGTCCCGCCACTATACAGCGTTTTCCGAAACGCTCATGAGGCCCTGAGCCAGATCGGCAAGTTCGCGCGATGTCGAGGAAAGCTCGAGCGATCCGAGCGCCACCTCCTGCGTGGTCCTGTTTATGATACTGACGCTCCGCGCGATTTCATCGAGCGCCGATTTCTGTTCGCCGGTGGCGTTAAGGATGTTCGACGCCTCCGAGAGCACCCCGGAGAGCGATTCACGTGCCGTGTCGTTGAGCGCTATGTCCTCCCGCGCGAGGTTCACTATTACGTCCATGCTGCCGCTGAAACGCGAGATGGAAGCGATCATCTCGTTAAGCGATCCTGTAAACGAGTCAAGGCGGCCGAAGGCGTTGCGTACCTCGATACTGCTGAGATTGAAAAGATCATTGATCGACTTGAGGTTATGCGAGGTGCTGTCGGCGAGCTTTCCGATTTCGTCGGCCACCACGGCAAAGCCCCTGCCGTAGTCACCGGCGCGGGCCGCCTCGATCGCGGCGTTGAGAGACAGCAGGTTGATCCTGTCGGAAATGTCCTCGATGATACCAACCGTGTCCTGAACGTCCTTGAATTTTGACGTGGCGGTTGACATCACGTCAAGAACGTCCTGAATCTCTTTCTTCGATCTCTCGACGATCACGTTAAGCGCATCCCTGACGGCAAGCGCTTCCCTCGTCTTTTCCCCTACCCGGGTGACTATTTCGCGAAGGTTCTCCATGTTCGCCTTTACGCGCCCGGCGAGGTCCGCCTGGTTCTTCGCCATAACATAAACGCCCTCGCCGCTGGAGGCGACCTCCTCCACCGTGGCGGTAATCTCCTCGACCGAGGCCGCCTGCGACTGGACATTATCCGAGAAGAGCGAGGTGGTTCCGGCCATCTCTTCGGTTGAAGATGCCAGCCTGCTCGCGATGAGGTTTGTTGCATCAAGCATCTTCTTGATGCTTCTGCCATTTTCCTCTATTGTTTTCATCTGCCGGGCGTTCGTCGCGTCGTAATCCTCTATGATTGGAATATTTTTGTATGAAGCGAAGGTGATTACCGCCATAGTAAGCATGAAAAATATCTCACGGTGAAGCTGAATGCCGTCGTGAACGATTTGCCCGTCGATTACCGATAGCATGTGAAATGCAACCCCCTTGTCCGCCACGAGGAAGAGGAACCCGATCCAGTAAGAGAAGTAAATAAACGCGAGTGTGAGCAGCAGTTTTCTGTTATAGAGGAACTGGATGATGACGAGGAACGCGATGGACAGACCGGCCACCTGGTAGCTCTGCGCGGCATAGGTCCAGTCCAGGGTACGGCCGTAATTGATCTTGGTAAGCATGGCGATGCTTACTGACAGACAGCCGACCACCCACTCCAGGACGAGGGCGGAGACCCCTCTTTTTTTTCTTCTGAATATTAAAAACGCCAAAACGACCATGATCGACAGCGACACCGACGAAACCATCACGTTAACCAGCTTGACCTGCGTTATCACCTGGAAGGTGACCGCCACGATACCGATTACAATGAAGAGTATGAAATAGGTGAAACTGCCCTGTATCTCGAGCCTCTCTCGCGCGGTGTATGCGTTCTCCATCATGGCCCCTCCGGTGAAGTTCATACGTCGGTTCATATCCCCGCTCGCGCAGTGATCCGTCGCGCGCGTTCAATCTCATCAACATATTTCGGTTGACCTGATTGTCAACGATCTTATCGCACGCGACCTGCGGGCCTGCGGCAGTTTTTTCCAGTGCTTCGGTCCGGTATCGATATCCTGGCCCCGTTTACCTTTCCCCTGTAGCTGCAAATCTCCCTGGGAACGCCATAAACCGGGAAAAATGCCAAACCGGCAGCAAAACCTCTCCGTGACTGCGAATAGAGCGAATCCGCCGCTCATGGCGCCAACCGACACCTCGGGCGATGTGAAAGCAGTCCCGTACCCGGAACGCCGCACATGCGAAGTTGTTTCATATGGTATAGTATGCCGATACCGAAGATATCGACGCCCTGATGGAAGAGCCGTTCCCGATTAAATACAATTCCGATCCGGCCCGCATTTTCGGCGTGACCGAACCGGATATCGACGTATGCACCTTCCTGAAAGACGAAAACCCGGCGGCCGCAAAGCCGGAGCCTTCCGTGCCGGTATCCCATCTCATACGGCACTCCAGTCATGGAGATGATGAGGCCCTCCGGAATGCGATCGCGCTCAAGGGCGCTTCGAACAGCATCCGCCGGCTGTAAAGGTAGTTTCCATCCCATCAAGGATCCTTACACCAGGCAGTACCTCTTTCATCCTGCGCATGCAAAAAACGGATATCCGGCGCAACCCCGTGTAACCGGCATTCACAGTCTGTCGGCTACGCGCTGGAAAACCTCCGGCCACCAATCGACGCCTCCCCGGTCAATGCCATTGCGGACGATGATGATCTTTTTATCGGGCCGTATAAAAATATACTGACCGAGATGACCGATGGCCATGCTGTCATAGCGTCCGTGGGCACGATGAACGCCCCACCACCAGTATTTGTAGAATGCCCCGTATTCCCTGTATTTTTGATGGTTGCGCCACTCGCGACGGTCTGACGGATCGGGGGCGGTGGATTC
>JBFZEY010000078.1:0-5948 GCA_041306625.1 Spirochaetota bacterium
CCCGCCTCGGTCACCACGCGCACCGTGTCCCCGTCGGAAAGCCCGAGGGCCGCGGCGTCGTCAGGGCTCATCGCGACCGTCCCGGCGCGCTTGCCGGCGTTCCATTCCGGGTCGCGCATCAAGCTGTTCGCGTTGTAATCGTAATGACGGCCGGCGCTTAAGATCAGCGGAAATTCCCCCGGCATTACGAGCTTCTTCTCCTCGGCACGGGGCTCGAGAGCGCGCACCGCCTCCTCGAGCTCCGGGATATATATCTCGATCTTCCCCGAGGCGGTCTTGACCTGCGACATGTTGCCGGAGGGATCGAGCTCGCCCACCCACGTGCCCGAGGGCGAATCAAGGAGCGCCTGGAACACGCGGTCGCCGAGGTCCATGCCGGGCGCGAAACCCGCGCGAAGCGCGTTCTCGCGGAAAGACTTCGGCGCGGTCATGAGCATCCCCCACAGCGCGGCGAGGTTCGCGCTGTCCCAGGCGCGCCCGAGCGTCTTCGCCAGGACAAAGGGCATCCTTTTAAGGGCGGCCGGCTCCTTCGCCGCGTACTCCATGAGCTTCGCGCCGAAGGCGAGGCGGTCTCCATCGGCTGCGGCGACGAGCTCCCCGGGGATTTCGGGGATGAGCCCCATGCGGTCGGCGATGAGCGTGTGTATCTGCGCCGATTCCAGGCACGATCCCGGCACGGGGACGATGGGACGGCGCAGCTGGAAATGAATTTTCGGGTAGGTCCACGGGAAAAAGGTCGCGTCGTACGACTCGTAGAACGAGCGGCAGGGCAGCACGTAGTGCGCCAGGCGCGCCGTCTCGCTCATCACGATCTCGTTCACCACAAGGAGGTCGAGCGCGCCGAAGGCCTTCTCGTAGGCCGTGGTGTCCGGGTACGAGCGCAGCGGATTGCAGGCGCTCACGATCATCGCGCGCAGCCGGTCGCCGCGCTCGTTCAGTATCTCCTCGGGCACCACGCTCGGCGGAAATGACCCGGCCGCCGCGGGCGGCATGTTCGTGGCGACGGTTCGCCAGGTCTTCGGATCGCGCTCGTCGGCGTGGAAGCCGAGCGGCATGACGAAGCCGGGGATGATGTTCCCGCCGGGAACGCAAAAGATGCCGCACGCCGCGCCGAGTATATGCAGCAGGTATGAATTCAGCGTGCTGGTGCGCCCCATGTAGATGCCGAGGTCGGGGTGCACGCTCCACCTGCGTGTGGTCATGAGCCCGCAGAGCCCACGCACCTCGCGCCCGCCGAGGCCGCACACGGCAAGCGCCCCGTCCACATCGAAGCCGTCGAACCACGGCCGCACCCTCTCCCATCCCTCGACGTACCGTTCGAGATAGGCGCGGTTTTCCTTTTTTTCATTCAGGATGATGGCGATCATCGCCTTGATGAGCAGTGAGTCGGTCCCGGGGCGCACGGGCAGGTGGATATCGGCGATCGCCGCGGTCTCGCTCTTTCGCGGGTCGATCGCCACGAGGAGGCGCTCGGGGTCCTCGCTGAAGCCCTTGAGCACCATGCGCGCCCGCGGTATCTGGTGGCTCTGCATGCCGTTCCATCCCCAGGCCACGAGCATTCCGGTGTTGTGCTCGTCCGGGCCGGTGATGTTGTACTGCTTGCCGAAGACGCGCCCCTGCACCCACCACTGGCCGCTGAACTCCTGCCCCGACGAGGAATAGTAGTACTGCGAGCCCAGGCCGCGAAGTATCCCGAGCCCGAAGGCCGCCTCGAAATGTCCGCCCTGCGACGAGCCGCCCATGTAGGCGAAACTGCGCGGCCCGTGCGAGGATACCACATCCTGGAGTTTCTCGGCGATCTCGCCGATCGCCCGGTCCCAGCTTACCCGCTCAAAGCCGCCGCCCTTACGCTTCAACGGCTCCGTTATGCGGTCTTTCGGGTACTGGTGATAGACGACGTTCATCCCCTTGCGGCAGAGATAGCCCTGGCTTTTCAGGTTGCTTTTGTCGCCCTTCACCTTCAGCATGCGGTCGTCCTCCACAAGGACCTCGAGCCCGCAGTTCTGCGCGCACAGCACGCAGCCCGTCTTTTTCCATTCGCCCATGCGCACACCTCCCCGCGCCGCCCGCGGCGCGACTACAGCCTCTCGCGGATGTCCGCGAGCGCCTTCCTGAACATGCCCTCATCGCCGAGGCCGGCGGCCTCAACGAAATCACGGTTCGCCTTCAGTATCTCCGAGCGCACTCTCTTCGCCACGCCGGCGCCCCCGCCGGTCAGTCTGATCAGCACGGCCCTGCGGTCCGACGGGTGCTTCCCGCGCCGCACGTACCCGGCCGCCTCCAGGCGGTCGATGATGCCGGTAAGCGTGGCGCTGTCCAGCTGCGTCCGCGTTCCAAGGTCCGCGGAGGTGATGCCGTCCGCGTCGCACAGGAAGGCGAGCACCATTGACTGGACGACGGTGAGCCGGTAGGGCGCCATCCGCTCCGACAGGAACCGCATGGCGGCCTGGTGCGTTTTAGCGATCTGAAAGAAGATGCAGTCGTTCGGTTTCATCGCGGCCTCTATTGCTCGTATACAAGTATATTGTATGCGACTGTTTGTCAAGTGGAATACGGGGGTGGCTGACTGTTTCAGTGATAATTTAACACCAGGGAAACTGCGCGCCCTTACGGCAGAAAGTTCCGGGATAGCATGCCGTTTATCACCAGTTCCCCCCTTTGAGCTGCGTCCGCTCCCCACGGGAAAAAGCACCCCGGCAGGCGATGCGCCGAGCGTGTGGAAGTGGGCCTTAAAATTCAGATTGCTAGCGATGCGCGATGTCATGCCGGGAGGAATCATGCCCTGGCGAGAGAGCCCTTTGCCGCATATTTAATTTTGAGATTGACAACTTCATTAAGCGTAACTATATTGCAACCATGCTTATGGAGGTTATTGCCCGTGCCGAATTTAACCATTAGAAACATACCGGATGATGTTATGAAGAAAATTAAAATTCGTTCCGAAATCGAAAAGCGCAGTATGAACAGCGAAATACTGTTCATTATAGAAAGAGGCCTTGATAATGATAATTTGAAGAGGCCGGAACGGAAACTCAGTCATGAGACAAGGAGTAAGTTATGGAAAAGCCTTTTGGGCAAATGGAGGGACACGCGAAAGACTGAGGATATTATAAAAGACATTTATTCCAACCGTTCAAAAGGGCGGGATTTTTCTTTATGATCCTTATTGATACGGATATCTGTATTGAAATCCTGCGAGGCAATAAAAAAGTATTAAATGCATGCAGCGCGTATCCCGGCACAATTTCTATTTCCTTTATGTCCGTTGCTGAATTGTTTTATGGAGCGATGAATTCAAGCGACCCGGACCACAATACAACTCTGGTTGAAGAATTCCTGCTGACCGTACATATAATCGATTCTGATTTCAGTAGTATGAAAAAATTTGGTGAAATTAAAACTGATTTAAAAAACAAAAACAGCCTGCTGCCTGACGCGGATATACTAATCGCGGCTACAGTTTTTGAACATTGTGAAAAGCTTATAACCGGAAACATAAAACATTATGAAAGAATTGATAATTTAATAATTGAAAATTGGATACGTTAAAACCTCCTGCGTTCAATCATCGGCGCAAGCTGCGGTATATTTTTATATGTTGGTGGATTTGGTCAATTTTGGTCAATCGGCGAAAAGGGAGAGCACATTACCGTTTCTTCACAATGGCCTTTTATTTAAGCCCAGTGACGTCTTTTCCTTGGGAGATGAAATAAGGTCCGGGGACCGTACTTAATAAATCACATCATTACTCCCGGCTTTCAAGCTTGGAGTAATGGCAATTTAATTCACACCGCTTAAGCACCGCGGTGGTGTTTATTGGCTTTGAAGTTTCATGCAGGATGATACATTCTTATCTGTAATAAAGCGGAATGAGACGCGGGAAACCGTTAAACGAGCTCCACTTACCGTTATGCGGCCTTCTTTTGGCCGGCATCCCTCGCGGCCGTGCTCACTGCGCATATCCCATTTGTGTCCCTAGACGATCAAACTCCTCTTCCAGGGAGAAAAAGGCCTTTACCGTCTCTGGATCGAACTGGGTCCCGATGCCGCCCTCGATGGCGACGCGGCTCTGCTCCCGCGTAAACGCGCCCTTGTAACAGCGGACCGACCTCAGGGCATCGTACACGTCGGCGACCGCCATGATCCGCGCCGAAAGGGGAATATCATCCCCCTTCAGACCGTCGGGATAGCCGGTGCCATCCCATCGCTCGTGATGGCTCCGGGCGATCGAGATTCCCATGTTAATGAACTCATTTTTTGGATATACCTGCTGTACCGCTTCCATCGTCGAGGCGCCCACCAGCGCGTGCGTCTTCATCACGCCGAACTCTTCCGGGGAGAGCTTCCCCGGCTTGAGAAGCACGCGGTCGGGAATGGCGACCTTGCCAATATCATGCATGGGACTGGCGCTGGCAACGTTGTCGATGAATTCCTGATCGATGAAGCGTACATAGGGCTCGGCACTTCCGAGTTTCTCGGCGATCAGCCTGCAGTAGGTCTGAACCCGTTCTATATGCCGGCCGGTGTCATTGTCCCGGGAGTCCGCCAGCTTCGAGAGGGCGAAAATGGTGGAAAGCTGCGACTCGCATATATCCTGCACCTGTTCCGCCACCTGCGTTTCCAGAGACACCTGGTAACGGCGCAGCTTCAGGTGGGTCTCCACCCGCGCCTCGACCTCCTCGAACTGGAAGGGCTTGGTGATATAATCGACCCCGCCGGTCCCGAAGGCCTTCACCTTGTCCAGGGCTTCGGTCAGCGCGCTGATGAAAATGACGGGAATATCGCGGAACCGGATGTCCTGCTTCAGCCAGCCGCACACCTCGTACCCGTCCATCTCGGGCATGTTGATGTCGAGCAGGACCAGGTCGGGCGGCTCGCTCTCCACCGCCTTGAGCGCCAGTTTACCGCCCGGCACGGGCCGCACCCGGTGCCCTTTCCCCTTGAGCATGCCGGTCAGCAGGGTAAGGTTGGCGGGCGTATCGTCGACGATAAGAATGTTTCCCCGTACGGGCCTTTCGTCTTTTTCTGCCACCATGAGTTCGCTCCTCAGGATAATAGATTTGCCAGTTCTTCATACTCGTAGCGCGCCGCCATCTCGGTCATTACGCGCGAGGCCTCCGGGTTTTCCCGGGAAACCTGCTCCAGCAGTTCCTTCATCAGCTCGATATCGGCCTTAATCACGGCGTTGTGAAGACCGTGGACGAGATCCGGGGACAGCAGCGCAATCTCCTCGCGTATTTGTTCCCTCAGCCCTTCGGTCACAGACGCCGCGTCGGTTTCTTCATACAGGTAGCCGGCACCCGTCAGACTGCGGATAATCTCAAAAAGCTCCGTCTCCTTGAACGGCTTCGATAGATAGCCGTCGGCGCCGGCCGCCATTACCCGCTGCCGGTCCTCCTCGAAGGCGCTTGCCGTGACCGCGATGACCGTCGTATTCTTCCATTTCGGGTCGGCTTTTATCCGGCGCGTGGCCTCATAGCCGTCCATCACCGGCATGGTCATGTCCATGAGGATCACCCCGGGCCGCCACTCGCGGCAAACCTTTAACGCTTCCTCCCCGTTCTCGACTTCCCTTGTCGTGAAACCCGCCGCCGAAAGCATGTGGGTAAGCAGCCGCCGGTTGGTCTCACGGTCGTCGGCGATCAATACGCGGATTTCCTTCTGGCCGGGCTTAAGCCGGAGCACGTTCTTACGGGTCTCCATCCGTTCCGCGAACTCTTCCCTTCCCTCCTTCACGGGGACGGTAAATTTGAATATGCTCCCCTTCCCCGCGGTACTGCTGAGGGTCATCTCGCCTCCCATAATCGTTACGAAGCCACGGCTCAGCGCCAGCCCCAGTCCGGTCCCTCCGCTTCGCATCCCGGTGCTGGTCTGCTCGAACGCGTTAAAGACTCTCTCGATTTCGCCTTCTTTGATGCCGGGGCCGGTATCCTCCACCTCGAACAGCA
>JBFZEY010000079.1:0-4496 GCA_041306625.1 Spirochaetota bacterium
GTGCGCTATATCGCGCTGCGGCTTTTCGACTCGCTGGTGAAGTTGCATGGCATGGGGGACCGGCACCGGGAATGTCTCGAGGCCGCGGCGCTCCTTCATGACATCGGGTACTCGCGGGGATCGTCGGGGCACCACAAGCACTCGGCGACGCTCATCATGGATCATGGCATTGCCGGCTTCGGCCGGAGGGATCTTTCGATCATCGCGCTCACCGCGCGGTATCACCGCAAGGGGGGGCCCAAGGCGTCGCACGGGGACTACAGCGCGCTCCCCCGCGCCGAACGCGACGCGGTCGAAAAACTGAGCGCGCTGCTGCAGATCGCCGACGGGCTGGACCGCAGCCACGGGGCCGTGGTGAGGGACCTGTCTGCGACCGCGCGCGGGAGCGAGGTTCAGCTCACTCTCTACGCGCTCCCGCCCTGCGATATGGAGTTGTGGGGGATGGAGAAGAAGGCGGGGCTTTTCCGGGAGGTTTTCGGTAAAAGCATCGTGGCCGAGGTCCGTGAGGCGGCATGATCCTGGCGTGCATATCGGATTTACACGGCAACGCCGTGGCGCTGGAGGCGGTCCTTCGCGACATAGACGCGCGCGGCATCGAACGCGTCGTGTGCGCCGGCGACGTGGTGGGATTCGGTCCTTTCCCCAACGAGGTGATCGACCGGCTGAGGGAGCGGCGTATCCCGACGGTGATGGGCAACTACGACGCGAAGGTGCTCGCGTTTCCGGACAAACAGAAGGCATACAAAAAGAAAAAGCGGCCCGAGAGCTACCGGTCGTTCAAATGGACCTGGGAGTCCCTTTCGAGGGAGAGCCGCGACTATCTCGCCGCGCTTCCCCTTTCGTACGAGGAGCGGATGGACGGTGTGACGATGCTGATGACGCACGGGAGCATGAGGAGCTACAGGGACTATATCCCGGCATCGACGAGCCGGGAAGAGCTTGAATACCTGCTTGCGGGGCACGCCCCGGACCTCTTTATTGTCGGCCATACGCACGTCCCCTTTTTCATACAACGGGGAACCGTATGCGTGGCGGGCTGCGGCAGCGCCGGGAAACCCGTCGAGGGCTCGCCGGACGTTTCGTATATGATCGTGCGTAACGCCGGGGGGCTGTCCGGGGAGGTCGTACGGGTCGCCTACGATGCGGAGCGTCTCTCCCGCGCCCTCATCGAAAGCGGCCTCCCGGCGGTTTTCGCCGCGCAGTTCCGCGCGGGCACGGGGCATTGACGGAGTTCGCGGTTTCGTCCGCATCGTTATACAAATCGGAGTAAAGCCCGGCGGCAGCCGGGTGTCGGACATTCAGATCGAAAGGACCGGAAGAACGCAATGATTGACAGGCACATTCCCAAGGAAGTCAGCTGGCTCTATTTCAACGGCAGGGTGCTCCAGGAGGCGGGAGACCCGAGCGTGCCCCTCATCAGCCGCATCAAGTTCATGGGGATCTACTCGTCCAACCTGGACGAGTTTTACGAGGTTCGCGTGGCGACACTCAAGCGCCTCGTGCGGATGAAGAAAAAGGACATTAAGAAGCTGGACCATGATCCCCGAAAGGTGCTCGAGCAGATCGAGGTGATCGTCTTCAAACAGCGCGTCGAGCTTATGGAAATCTACAAAGGGCTTCTGAGGGATCTGGAAAAGCGGAATGTCTTTCTCATCAACGAGCGCGAGGTCCTGCCTGAGCATGTCCCCTTCGTGCGGAGCTATTTCAAAGAAAAAATACGCCCCCATATATTTCCCATAAGGATAGACAAGCGCATCGATACGCTGGACCTGCGCGACCGCGACCTCTACCTCGCGGTGAGGATGCAGCAGTCCAAGGAGAGCATATCGCATTGCTGCATCATCCGGGTTCCCACGGACGTGCTGTCTCGATTCGTGGAGATTCCGTCGATCGGCGGGAAGCACTATATCATCATGCTCGACGACATCATCCGCCATGAGCTTCAGGAGGTGTTCGTGTTCTTCAATTATGACGTCTTCGAGGCATACGAGTTCAAGATCAACCGCGACGCCGAGCTCGATATCGAAGACGACATCATGGAGAGCTATATCGAAAAGTTAAACAAGGGCCTCAAAAAAAGAAAACTCGGGGAAACGGTGCGCTTCAGTTACGACGCCGGCTTCCCCGAGGACATCCTGCACGCCATCATGCGCAAGCTCGCCATACACGAGGACGATTCCATCATCCCCGCGGGGCGCTACCAGAATACGAGGGATTTCATGAAGTTCCCCGACATCCTGGGCGAGAAGGATCCGTTCGCCCGGGACAATGTCCCGCATCCAGCGCTGGCCGGGGAAAGGAGCATCATCATGGCCATGCAGAGGAAGGATTTCATCCTCCATTTGCCCTACCATTCCTTCCATCCGGTCATCGACCTCCTGCGCGAGGCCGCGCTGGATCCCAGTGTGACCGATATCAAGATGACGCTGTACCGGCTCGCAAAATTTTCGAGCATCATCAACGCGCTCATCAACGCTCACAGGAACGGAAAGCGAGTGGTCGTGGTGCTGGAACTCCAGGCGCGCTTCGACGAGGAGGCGAACATCAACTGGGCCAACCGTCTCGAGGAGGAGGGTATCAAGGTCATTTTCGGTGTCCAGGGACTCAAAGTCCATTCGAAGCTCTGCCTCATCGTCCGCAAGGAGAGCCTAAAGAAGAAAAAGCGCAGCGTCAATTACTGCGTGGTGGGCACGGGCAACTTCAACGAGGTGACCGCGAGCCAGTATACCGACGATTTTCTTTTCACCGCCGACAGGCGTATAACCGACGAGGTGTTCAACCTCTTCGAATTCTTCGAGGCGCCCTACAAACTGGGCAAGTTCAAGTTCCTGGCGGTGTCCCCGTTCACGCTGCGTGAGCGGATTGAGAAGCTGATAGCAGCCGAGATCAAAAACGCCGCGGCCGGAAGGGAGGCCTACATACACCTTAAAATAAACAACCTCGCCGATCAGGATATCGCCGGAAGGCTGTACAGGGCGGGCGAGGCCGGCGTCAAGGTCCGCATCATCTGCAGGGGCATGTTCTCCATGGTTCCGGGCGTGGAGGGGGTGAGCGGGAACATTGAGGCCGTAAGCATCGTCGACCGCTACCTGGAGCACAGCAGGTTCTTCATCTTCTGCAACGGCGGGGATCCGAAGTATTTCATTTCGTCGGCCGACTGGCTCCCGAGGAACTTCGATCGCCGAATCGAGGTGGCCTGCCCGGTCCTCGACGCGAATCTCAAGAAAGATCTCCGGGATATTTTCGACCTCGCATGGAATGACAATGTCAAGTCCCGGCAGATAAGCGAGCTTTTCGACAATAGCTATCGAGCCGTAAAGGGGAAGGAGAAAAGGAGGTTGCAGGTGGACATGTTCGACTACCTGAAAAAACAGGCCGGAACAGGGGGGAGCCATGCTTGAGACCGTAGATCTCGACAAGCGGATTCCAAGGGAGGAATACAGGAAAATCTTTGACGAGCTCTCCATAAAGGTCAGCGTGCTTCAGCGCAACGCGAAGGAGGCGGGAGTACCGGTCATCATCTCGTTCGAAGGACTCGACGGCGCCGGCAAGGGCTCGCGCATCAACGATCTCATCCAGGCGATCGATCCTCGTAATTACCTGGTCCATTCGATCAGAAGTCCGAACGAGGACGAGAGGATGCGGCCCTTCCTCTGGCGCTACTGGACCAAAACTCCATCGCGCGGACGGATCGCCATCTTCGACCGCAGCTGGTACGCGCGGGTGTACACAAAACGGACGAGCGGGAAAATATCCGGGGAGGAGATGGCCGCAGCGCTGAAGGACATCGGCGCCTTCGAGCGGCAGCTCGCGGACTCCGGGGCGGTGATCGTTAAGTTTTTCCTTCACATCGACAGGAAGGAGCAGAAGAAACGCTTTAAAAAGCTCGAGAAGAATCCCTCGACTGCATGGCGCATAACCGACAAGGACTGGCGGAGCCATAAAAGTTTCGATGACTACCTGCGGGTCATTGACGACGTCATCGCCAAGACCGATTTTGATTTCGCGCCGTGGACCGTGGTCGAGGCGGTTGACGGCAGGTTCGCCAATATCAAGATCATGCAGACGTTTATAGACGCGGTCAAGTGCGGCATTGAACGGGCCGTCCCGCCGGCGGCGCAGCCCGCGCGAACGACGCCGCCCATGCCGAACCTCAACTCCTCTATTCTGGCGCGCGTGGACCTCTCCCGCTTCCTGTCGCGCGAGGAATATGCCGAGAATCTGGAACGGCGCCAGAAGCGGTTGCGGGAGCTCGAACACCAGATTTACACGCGGCGCATCCCGCTTCTCATCATCTACGAGGGCTGGGACGCGGCGGGGAAAGGGGGGAATATCAGGCGCGTGGTCCAGGAGATGGACCCGAGGGGCTACGAGGTGATACCCGTAGCGGCGCCCAACGATATCGAGCGAGCGCACCACTACCTGTGGAGGTTCTGGTGCGCCATCCCCAAGGCGGGGCACATCACCATATTCGACCGCTCCTGGTACGGCAGGGT
>JBFZEY010000080.1:0-4108 GCA_041306625.1 Spirochaetota bacterium
AGCGTGTCCGCCGCGACCGGCGAAATCCCAGACGCTGTTCATCTGGATCTCCCCGCATGCCTTGACGCAACGTCCGCAAAGCACGCAACGGTTTTCATTACGCTTGAGGCCCTGGCTCGAAACATAGTCCTGGCCACGGGCATTTTTCGGGAATCCTGCCGAGGGTTGCTCTACACCGTATCGAAAACAGAGAGCCTGGAGTTCACATTCGCCGTTTGCGTCACAGTACAGGCAGTTGTGATCACCCTCGGATAATAGAAGCTCGAGAATACCCTTGCGTATTTCGATTATTTCAGCGTCTTCGGTGTCCACCTTCATTCCGTTTGTCGCGGGTTCGGTGCACGATGTTTTAAGCATTTGATCGTTGATTCGTACGATGCAGATACGGCATGCACCGGTTTTACTGACCCGTGGATGATAACAGAGATAGGGGATGTCGATGCCGTTCTCGCGCGCTATTTCGAGAATGGTTTGCCCTCGACCGCCCGTTACCTCCCTACCATCGATGGTAAGTTGGATTTTTTCCATAGGGAAGGCTCCTGAATGATGTTTGCAATTTCGCTCAGTAATAGGCTCAAAGGTAATATCTATGGAGGCTCTGTGCACACGTCAAGAAAAAATACTTGGGCTTAATGAAAAATAATTATAATATATAATATAGAATAAACATAACTCAAGTAAATTCAAGTGAAACCTGACCATGCCTCTCGGAAGCCACCCTTCTTTCAACGTTCAGAGCCCTGGCTTTAATGAATACACGAATAAGCTCGTCAGTGGTGCACTCATTCCATGGATAGAATGAGGTTCCCTTGCAGAAGTTCGGTGAAATACGATCGAACATGCTTTCATCGGCAAAACCCGAAGAATGGGGAACGGCATAAAAAGGTGAAATTCCGATCAGTACGGGAAGACCGGCGAGAAATTCCAATCCTTTATCGATGGACTGAAATTTTTCGTCGGGCAGTCCGGCGATTAGATAGGCGGTCACCGGTATCGAAAGGGATGATGCAGCACGTGCTACAATGGAAAAATCTTCGGGAGAATAGCGCCTTTTGTTTTCGGCGAGAACCGAAGTGTTTGATGAAACAAATGAGATGTTGAGCTGTGTGATATTCCTGCTCTTCAGGAATGAAAGCTTTTCCCTGTCAAGGGCGGTAAAATCGAGCCCGTTTTCCATGGAAATGCCGAAATTCCCTCCGGTATAAAAATCGAGGATATCGATGGTGCGCTCGAGATAGTCAAAATCCAGGGCGAGATTGTCGTCTTCAAAATTGACATGCACCCTTTTCGGACTGCCTTCGAGAGGTTTGAACAGGGCATCGATGTCGGAAAGCAACGCCTTGCGGTGAAAGGGAAAGCCAAGCCTGACAGAGCAGAACGAACAGCTTTTAGGACAGCCCCTTGAAAGCATCGCGGAATAATATCTCGTTTCGGGACTTTCCCTTACGAGGGACAACACCGGGCGGAAGGTGGCGCCGGGATCGGACATCGCGGGATCGCTGATAACTCCTATGCCATTGTTGAAGGAGGCTGGAGCATTGAGTATTTCGACGAGCGAAGCGTCCACCTCACCGCGAACCGCGTAATCTACAGGAGAGTGCCGGAGATAATATTCGGGATAAGCACTGATTCCCGCACCGCCGGCGAGCAACAGGGTGCCTGGAAGCGCCTTCTTCAGTGCACGCGCAAGGGATATCGTATCATCAGCATAGGCGAACGCAAAGCATGAGAGCAGTATGGCATCGGGGTGATAGTCCGCGACGAGGCGGGCCGTATGCTCATCCTCGATTCCAAAACGTTTATAACCGGAAAAAAAGTGACGACTGCCCAGATAGGGAGAAAGATAGTTCAATTCGACGGGCAGAGGAATAGAACGGCCCCTGCCGCGTACCGCGTTAAAGACATGATGATCAACCCGGTTTCTCCGGAGTATTTCGGACAGGGTGTGCGCTCCGAGGAATGAGGCCCTCTGGGGCGTAAAGTAGAAGTCCCGTACCGGCTGTATGACGATCGCGACGCGCATGGTCCGCTCAGTGCTTGTTGAGTTCCTCCCGTATTTTCCGGACAAGAGGGCCGTCTTCGCGCCATACGCGACAGCTGTTGAGAGGAAGGTATTTCAGGTGTTTTGCCCTGGCATTTCTATCGGTCGCGATCGCCTTCGTTGCCCGATTTGCCCAGTACCCCTGCACCGCCGCGGGCGCCATTGACAGCAGAAGCGTCAGCAGATGATGACAGCCCTTGATTCCCCCGGCCAGCTCTTTCGCTTTTTTCGTGAAGCCCGTGCTTATGGAAAGCCCGATTACCGGGTCAAGACTGCCTACAAGTTCAATGCACTCCTCCCGGGGGATTCCCGGCATTGTAACCTCGATTTCTTTTATTATGAGTTCGGGGCCCTCGAGCAACAAACTGATTATCATGTTATGGAGCACTCCAGCGGGGCGTTCCTCGCCGGAAAGAAGGTAGTACGTATCAAGACGCTTTTCCATAAGCTCGCCATGTACGATTATCTGGTCGTCTCCTGCCACATAGGTCGACATGGTGATATCCCGCGAGTGTATCTTTTTGCCGACTCTCTCCAATAAAGAGCTCATCAGTGTTTCTCCATCAGGTGGTTGTAATCAATGGCCGGTTCTCACCGTCGCCGCTTTCACTGTGGTGTTTACTTGTCCGATGTCAAGTATATATGGCGCAATGATGGCGCGATTCCGGGAACAAGCGCCGCGGAGATTACCTGCACATCCCGATCGTGGCGCTAGAGGAAGAATCGACGAAACCCTGGATTTAATATTTTCGATAATGTTATGTTACTATATTTTCTTGACTTTGTGTATTTACCGGTTTAGCCTATTCCCTGTACGCTTTCCAGCGTATCGTCACATACAGACAGTCTCATAATTAAAAGAGGAGGGTTGCAACATGGAAAAAACCTGGTTCAAATCGTACGCCGGGGGGATACCTAAAAATCTCGACTACGAAAAGATCACCGTTTCGGACGCGCTTCGTAAAACGGCAGCGGAATATCCGGACAAAACGGCACTCATTTTTATCGACGCGAAAATCACCTACAAAAAGCTCAACGACATGGTTAACAGTTTCGCGACCGCCCTGATCGACATGGGCGTGAAACCCGGCGATAAGGTCGCGATGCTGCTGCCCAACATGCCGCAGATCGTGGCGGCATCGTATGGCGCCTGGAGGGCCGGCGCCGTGGTCGTAATGAACAATCCGCTTTACACCGACCACGAGCTCGAGTACCAGCTCAATAATTCAGAATCCACCGTACTGGTCACGCTTGACCTGCTCGCACCGAGAATGATAGCCCTTCGCCCTAAAACCAAGGTAAAGAAGATCATCGTAGCGCATATCAGGGACCACCTGGGCTTTCCCAAAAAGCAGTTGCTTCCGATCGTGGCCAAAGACAAGCACCGGGATATCCCGAAGACAGCGGAAGTTTACGAATGGCTCGACGTCATTAAGAAATATCCCGCCAGCGATCCTAAAATTAGCGTGGACTTCAACGGCCTGGCCAATCTGCAATACACGGGCGGGACCACGGGTGTCAGCAAGGGTGTTATGCTTACCCACAGCAACCTCTCGTGCAACGTGCAGCAGATACGGGCATGGTTCCCCGATTTCGGCAAGGGTGAACTCGTCATGGCGGGCATCCTTCCATTCTTCCATTCGTTCGGACTGACGACGGTCATGAACTTCACCATCTGGATGGCCGGCACAGATGTCCTCATCCCGCGCCCTGAACCGCTCGCGATTCTGCAGGCGATCCAGAAATACAAGATAAACTTCTATCCGGCGGTGCCGACGATTTATGTCGGCCTGCTAAACCATCCGGATATCGCCAAATACGATATTTCGTCGATCAAGGGGTGTTTTTCAGGCGCGGCCCCGCTTCCTGTCGAAGTAATAAAGGAGTTCGAGGCGAAGACCGGCGCGCAGATTTGCGAAGGCTACGGGCTCAGCGAGACCAGCCCGGTCGCGACCATCAATCCCTGGGGCGGGAAGACAAAGGCCGGTTCCATCGGGCTTCCGGTACCGGACACCGAACTGAAAATCGTCGACCTCGACGAAGGCACCAAGGAGATGCCGGTAGGAG
>JBFZEY010000081.1:0-6810 GCA_041306625.1 Spirochaetota bacterium
CGGTTGAAAACGACCGCTCCCCCTTCGACGGTGGCCTTGTTGCAGTTCGATACGATACCGGCGCCGATGGCGAGCGCCGCCTTTCCGGCGTAATCGACGCCGTCATAGCTGTGAGGAATGAGAACGCCCTTAACGTCCTGGGCCTCGACAACGGCCTTTACCGCCTGTGAATAGTAGTCGGCGTCATATGCGCCGAGCTTTCCGTCCACAACCGCAAAAACTTCGGGAATATAGTTCGCGACTTCTTTCGCGAGGCTGTCGTCCTTATAAAATACCGCAGCCGCAGGGGTCGCGCCCAGTCCCGAAGCGATCTCTTTCGCAGCCTTGCAAAGCTCGAGTGTCGCTTCGCTCAGCTTCCCGTTTCTCTGTTCCGCTATTACGAGTATTCTGGCCATGTGCATCTACCCCCTTATATCACTTTCGCTTCATTTCTGAGTTTGTCGACAAGAGTCTTCGCCGCGGCCTTCGCGTCGCCCTGGATGATCTCGGCCTTGTGTTCGGAAACCGGGAAGTACATCTTGTGGAACTTGGTCTTCGAGCCGGCTTCGCCAAGGGCGCTTATGCCGAGGTCCGCGGCCTTCTTGAGATCCAGCCTCTTTTTCTTCGCCTTCATGATACCCGGCAGGGTGGGATACCTCGGCTGGTTGATACCGGACTGGATGGTGAGCACCGCCGGCATGGCCATTTCGAGAACCTCGTTAAGGCCGCCCTCAAGCTCGCGGTTGATGGTCAGCGCCTTCTGGTCGCCGCCGACTTCAATTTTAACGACGTTCGTACAATGAGCGAAGTTCAGCATGTCGGCCGCAAAAACGCCCGTAAGCCCCGACTGATCGTCTTCCGCCTGCACGCCGGTCAGCACCAGGTCCACTCCGCCCACGCTTTCAATCGCTTTCACAAGCGCGCCGGCGACGACGTAGTTGTCGCCCTCATCGATCTGCGGATCACTTACATGGATGCCCCAGTCGGCGCCCATCGCGAACGCCTGGCGCACTTCCTTGGTTACACGCTCGGGACCGGAGGACAGGATAACGACCTCCCCGCCGAATTTTTCCTTGAGCTGAAGCGCCGCCTCGACGGCATACTCGTCGAAGTCATTCATCTTGAATGCAATCTGGGATTCGTCGATCTTGGCATCGCCAATAATCTTGAATTTTGATTCCATATCCGGAACCTCTTTGACCAAAACCACTATCTTCATTGGCCCACTCCCCTTATGTAAGATTTTAATAGAGTTGCTTCAATATCCGGGAAAACCTGCAGGATTTACCCGGTAATGAAACAATATAAATAAAGAATGTCTTAAAAACCCGATACGCCTATGGGGGCAATGGTACAAATGCGAAAAATCCTGTCAAGATTTATTAATAATAAGATACCATTATGTTAATGAATATTTGTATTTTTTGGATGAAGAGCCCGGCCGGCTGCCGAAACGCGGGCGAGGCGAAATGCCAGTGCCGGAATGCGATAAATATATTTGACAAATAGGGGCCCTGTCGATAAAGACTTACGCATATCAGGAGTTTCCGCCAGCGTAGCTCAGTTGGTAGAGCGGCGCACTCGTAATGCGCAGGTAACCAGTTCGATCCTGGTCGCTGGCTAATCCTCGAAGATAGTCCGATACTACAGCCGGGGGCTCCCGGGCTGTAGTATTAAATGCAGTCCGAAACCACCCCGGCATTCCCCGCAACTTCGGTCCATTCCCGAAGCGTTGCACCTGTGAGGACTGCCGAAAGCCAACGGATGACCGGGAATACGGGGAGTCCGGCCTGGATGCGATAACAATGCTTTCGGCATACCACCGCAGCTACAACCGCTCGCGCACTTTTCGATAAAGCTCGGAATCCACAAGCGACGAGAGCGATTTCAATATATCCTCTTTCCTGATTCCGCGACCGATATCGGATTTGGCGCTGGAAACGAGCGCGTTCACCAGTAATTCTTCATGTTTCATGGCATTCCTCATTGGACGTCCGGGATGATGTATTAATCATCGTCAAAAAAGCCCGTAATCTCAAGCTACGGGAGTGCACGCCGTGGCGGGAAAAGCCGCGGATAAAAAGTATGTCCGGGGAGACTGCCGAGATAGATGCTCCGGGCTGCCGGGAACCCCGACGCGCAGGGGGATTTCGCCCGTATTATCTGCCGGGCAGGTAAACGCACATAAGCTTTTTCCCGATCTGGGCAAGAACCACCTGGAGCATAACGCAGAGAAGGGAAAGGCCAAAGAGGTGCCAGCGCACCGGGTCCAGTGCTTCATTGAAGATCGCCAGCAGCGAGAGTGAAAATGACGCGGCAAGGAAGATAAGCCCGAGGACGATCTTCCGCACCAGGACGGGAGTATCAAGCCGCTTGAAGCGGGTCATCCCGTCGATTATGCCGCTGGCAAAGGCCGCAAGCGCAAAAGGGAACACCATGACCGAAAGCAGCCGCACGGCCTGCGACACCTCGAGGCCGAAGGGGAGCGGCAGCACCAGGCCGGCCAGGATGAATACGGGAATCATCGCCGAAAATGCCTGGGGGAAATGAAGCGCAATGGGATGAAGATTGAGCCCGAGGAGGGTTCTTCGGCGCGGGGACATGTCATCGGTCCACGGCTCGAAGGCCTTTTTGGGAACTCCGCACGCGGGGCAGACATCGCCGAGCTTTTTTTCGTCTATGACATATCCACAGGCCTTGCATTTTAATTGTGCCATGGGTGTCCTCTCCTTGTCTGTATCCTGTTTTATCAAATGAAAGGAACCTGCGCAGGCCTCGGGCGCTCCGGCAAACGATTCCAATCTCAGAGTAGCGTATCACGGCAACCGGGTTCGGTCAAGCAATAACAATGGTGATAGCATCGCCGTATTTCGAGGATCAGGGGAGAATGCGCTGATGGACATGAAAATAATTACGAAACCCGGGGGGTAAGATTCAAGGGCCCTGAAATGGCTGCGACTCCGGGGGCCGTCGGACCTCAGCGGACGCGGTTATCATGAAATCCATGCCCCTGCCGCGGATAATCTCTAATTTTCCATTAAGATTATATCGATCTTTATACCAGTGCCGGTACTGGATTTACCGGTGCATAAACCACCTGCGGAGAAAGCCTGCGTCCAGTTCCCGGCGCATACGATCATGCTCATCTCTTTCATCACAGCCCTGATGCCCGTTCCACTGATTTATCTAATATACTTTCGTCATTTCTTCAAGCATTACCGGCAGGAATCCATCATACCCGAATACGTACGGCACCTCGAGTCACTCCTGTATGGGATAGCCCTCGCGCTCGTCATCATCCTGCTGGCTCCATACATCAATTCGATGTTCGCCGGGCATTCCATCTTCACCGAATCCTTTATCAAGGCCGCACTGGTCGAGAAGCTCGGCGCCCTGACCGTATTATTTATTATCATCAGGGCCGATCCTCCCCTGCGACTGCTCGATTACGTTATCTGCGGCGTCCTGGTGGGAGTCGGTTTTTCCATGATCGAGAACGTTTTTTACGCGGCCAATTACGGCCCCTCGGTCATACTCGTGCGCGCACTATTCTCGGTTCCGCTTCATCTCACCACGTGCGCGATCATGGGTTACTTCCTCGGCCTGTGGAGACTCGGGGAAAGCGCTTCCAACCGGATACTGAACGTTTCGCGAGCCGTTTGTATACCGCTCGCTCTGCACGGCCTGTTCGACCTTTTGCTGCTCGGGGGCGGGACGCATTCGTACTGGATCGGCCCGCTCATCATTTTCACCGTGGGAGCGCTCGAACTGTTGATAGCCCGTGCCAAGATGGTCCCGCAGCGCGCGGAGCTTGACCGCATGGGCCTTCGACTTGAAGACTGGCACGTGCTCTTTCGCCAGCCCCGTTACGAACGATGGATACTCAACTCCATGGGGACCCCCACGAACTCGGCGGCCCGTCTGTTTAAATCGCAGGGAGGCGCAGGGCTCTGGATGCTGACGGCATTGTTCATCATCACCGCCGTAGTCTTCCTTCCGTTCAGGAGAGAACTGATTTCACTGCTGGGGCTGGTGATGGCGCCGGAAGAGCAGGTGCTCATAGTGTCAGTATACCCGGCCTCGATCGGGCTTATTCTCATGATGGTGGGGATCGTCAACCCGTCATTCTTTAAATACTCGGCCATGCGCATTCCGATCATTTTTGACGCGGTCCTGAAGCGGGACGGCGAAGAGGATAACCTTGTAACCTTCGATATCACTGCCACAAACTGTTTTCTCCGAACATTCGAGCCGTTCCCCTCCGCGGGAGTAAGCACCATATACTTCGAGACAAAAAGTTTCCGCTCGCCCGAAATTTCCGTTTCGCCTGTCTGGGAAAACCACCTGCCGCAGAACGGCCCCACGGGTTCCATCGTCAGGCTTAGCGGGTCGGCGGCGGCCTTTAACCGCTTCCTCGCACGCTATTACCTGTACAGGCTTAAGAAGGGGCTGGTCTTCAATCTCAGGCTTCCGGGATTCGAGGGGATACGGCGGCTCTTCATGCGCCCCGCCACCATCATGCAGAAGGAGGTCGCCTACCAGCCGGGCGCGGTAGTGTTCAGGCAGGGCGACGATGTCAAGACCTTTTATTTCATCAAGAAAGGAAGGGTCAATTTTTACAGGGAGCTGGAATCAGGAGAAAGGGTGCTCCTGGAGTCCATGGAGCAGGGACAGATATTCAACGAGCTCGCGCTGCTCGGGGGCACGAAACGTACGGTGACCGTCGTATGCGAAACACGGTGCGTCCTGTCACAGGCCTCCGCTGACAACCTCGAGGCGCTGATAAAGAACAACCCGGATTTCGCGCTGGCACTGGCCATGAAACTGGCGCACCGCGTGGACCAGAGCCAGGCGTCGCTGACTGAAAGCATGGATTACATGAACAGGCTGCTGTTGATCGGAAAATGGAAGGCGCGAAACGCCCTCCTGCTCGCCCTCGGCATGCTGGGGCATAAACGATCCGGCCAGACCTGCGCGATCGAACTGGATCCCGGTTTTCTGAACGGGGACCTGCCGGCCGGCCCCGGGGACCTGCTCCGGTACATCAACCAGGCGCTCGAGGCCGAAGAAGGGCCCGACGACATCGACGGGGGAATCGATTCCGACACGCTCGCCGCCATCGAGGAGTACCTCGGCGGACTCGATCTGCGATTCACCTTAAAAAAAAGCGGGCGCTGACAGCGCCCGCTCCCTCATTCTTCTGCTATTGATCAATCAACCGGCCGGGCGCATGCGCCGCCGGTTATACAGCGATACGAGCACCAGGAGCGCAATCACGCCGAGTAGCGAAGCGACCACGAGCGAGGTATTTCTCGACGGCGCCGAGAGGAGATAGGCCGTCAGCGCCGTTCCCCCTGCCGACTCGAAAACCGCATATCGCTCCGCCACCTCGTCCGCGTTCATTGAGCCGGCGTACACCGCCACCCTGTCGATTAGTCCATGGAAGCCCAGATTGCCGTAACTGCTGTTATATTTCTTGTCGAGCTGGGCGCCGATGACCAGACCGCCTGCGCTGTCCCTCACCGCGCCCACCGTGTTTTTGACCGTACCCTCAAGCTTACCGTTTATAAAAATGGCCAGATCCGAAGCATTCCAGGTAGCCACGATATGATACCATTCTTCGTTTTCAAGCTTACGCGCGGCATCAACGTAAGCCCACTGGCCCTTCTCATTGAATATTCCGATACGCAGGGTGCCGTCCTTCCCCCAGAGCTGCAAAGTATACGACTCGTCGCTGAAGTCCGTCTGTACGCCCTTGTGCACAATTCCGGCGTAGTCCCTGAGCGACAGCACCTGGAGAAAAACCTCAATACTGCCGGCATCGGCGAGCGTGAGCCGATCGCTGTCGGGGACCAGAACGTAATCATCACGCCCATCGAAGAAGAGGGCGTTGCCGAAGAGGCCCTCCACCGGCCTTGCGCCGTTGATCAGATATTCGCCATCGGCCGGATATTCGAAGTTCCACAGCCCTGCCAGGTTCTCACCGCGGCGCGCCTCGACGGCATAGCGCTGTATCGAACCGTCGTCGGCGGTAACGTCATAATACACGGCGCGCGAAAAATCATTTTTCGTAAGGCCGCTCTCCTGCTCCCTGCCGTCCACGGTAACCAGAACGCCCGTCGTCAGGAAAGAAGCGGTAAGGTTTGAAAGGTTCTTCTCCGCGGGTAAATCAACCCGTATCGAGCGGGCCGACTCGTCGATAACGCCGGACTCGCCGTCAAGCTGGTAGCGCGTGATCGATTTGGCGTCGCTTTTCGCGATGGTCACGGCCACCGTATACTCGCGCGTGCCCCCGTCTTCGGCGGTTACAAGAAATACGAGCGGCGCTGAATAATCGTTGCGGCTGACGCCCGACTCCTGCCTGGCTCCATCCACCGATACGCTTATGCCCGTGGTCGCGAACGATGCGGCAAGGGCGGCAGGATCCGAGCCGTGCGGCAGGACGGCGGATATATCGGAATCGCCGATCACACACGGCACGTCAGTGGCGAGGCTCGGATTGGCGGCAGCTGAAAACACAAACGACGTGATTTCCTTCCAGGGCGCCGGGAGTATGCGTACCGTCACCGTATAATCGCGCATGGAACCGTCGTAAGCGACAACCGTATATCTCACGGGTCGTGTGAAGTCGTTCGCGGTTTGCCCGCTCGTCTGGGATACGCCGCCGACCGTTACGGTCCTGCCCGCGGACGAGAAAAGGGCCACGAGCGAGACCGGGGTTGTACCGGCGGGAAGGTCGAGCGAGATCGTGCCGGCATCATGGTCGAGTGTCCCATCCGTACCGTTTATAGAAAACGAGCTTATCCGCTTTTCAGGACTGAGATCGGAAGA
>JBFZEY010000082.1:0-4754 GCA_041306625.1 Spirochaetota bacterium
CTCCGTCCCTTTTCTTCCCCGCGCGGTTTTCTCCGCCGCGGGTGAGGTACGCCTCGAGAAAATCGATCAGAAACGCCGAATAGCCCTCCACCGTCACGCCGCGCGAGGAGTACTTCCAGCGCTTGAGATACCAGTCTTGAAGAAGGGCCTTCACGGCCGCCGCGGCGAGGGCCGCGTCCATCGACGCGAAACTTCCGTCAGCCATTCCCTCCTCGATAATGCCGCCGTAGAGCCCCTCGGTGTAGATCTCGCCCGCAATCGCCTTCCTCTGCCGCTCTCGGTCGAGATAGCGGGCCTCCATGTACGAGAAGTAGAACCACGGCTGCAGCGATTCGCTGAGATACAGGTGCGCGCGCACCGCCTGGCGCAGTCGCCCGGAAGGAGGCTCTTTCGCATCGATCTGTTCGGAGAGCACGCGCGAGACGATGCGCGCGCCCTGGTCCTGGATCATGTCGAGGAGTCCCTCCTTTCCGGAAAAGTACGAATACAGCGCCCCCATGGAGAGCCCCGTGGCCTTCCCGAGTTCGCGCAGGCTCATGGCGTGGAAACCCCGCGCGTTGGAGAGCGCCAGCGTGGCGTCGAATATCTTTACGAGGCTGCGCACCGCGACAGCCTGCTTCTTTACCTTGATCGTGGCGCGGTTCTCCGCGAATATTTCGGCGCAGATCGCCTCGCGCGAAAGGTCGACGAGTTTCTTGAAATCGCGGTACTTCACCGTCGGGCCCCCGCCGCCATCAGCGCACCGTGCGCTTTTCGTAGGTCCGCAGCAGCCGTCCCGCGAACGAGGACTTGTGCACCTCGTCGGCGCCGTCGTAGATGCGCGCCGCGCGCTCGTGCCGGAAGAAGAAAGCGAGAATCGTGTCGTCGGTCATGCCGAGCCCGCCGTGAACCTGGAGCGCCCGGTCGATCACGCGCTGCATGGTATTGGCCACCACGAACTTGATCAGGCCTATGTCGTCGCGCGCCTCCTTTGCGCCGAAGCGCTCGATCTTCCACGCGGCGTGGAGCGTCATGAGGCGCGCGGCCTGTATCTCCGCCGCGCTCTCGGCCACCCACTGCTGGATGATCTGGCGCGATGCGAGCGTCTTCCCGTCGGGGGAGATGACGCGCTTCGCCGCGCGCGAGCACATGAGGTCGAAGGAGCGGTTGCAGATCCCGATCCAGCGCATGCAGTGGTGGATGCGCCCGGGGCCCAGGCGCTCCTGCGCAATCACGAAGCCGTGCCCCTCGGGGCCCAGCAGGTTCTCCTGCGGCACGCGGCAGTTTTGATACAGGATCTCGCCGTGGCTGAAGTAATCGCTTCCCGAGTGGCCCATCACGGGGATGTTCCGCACAAGGTTGAAGCCCGGCGTGTCGCAGGGGACGATGATCATGCTGGCGCGCATATAGGGAGCGGCCTCGGGATTGGTGACCGCCATGACGATCGCGAACTCCGCACCGTCGGCGGAGGAGCTGTACCACTTCTGCCCGTTTATGACGTAATCGCCGCCGTCCTTCACCGCGGTCGTGTCCATCATGACCGGGTTCGATCCCGGCATCTCGACCTCGGTCATCGAGAAGCAGCTGCGTATCTTTCCCTCGACGAGCGGGCGCAGATATTTCTTTTTCTGTTCCCCGGTCCCGTATTTATGCAGGATTTCAATGTTCCCGGCGTCGGGCGCCTGGCAGCCGAAGACGAAGTGCCCCAGCGGACTGCGCCCCAGCTCTTCCGACACCAGGGCGTGCTCCATGAGGTCGAGCCCCATGCCGCCGAACTCCGTCGGATGGTTCGGCGCCCACAGCTCCATCTTCCTGACCATCCGCTTCTTTTCCTCGAGGACCGGCAGCATCTCCCTGAACTCCTTCGTGGTGAACTCCGGCTCGAGCGGAATGAGCTCCTTGTCCACGAACTCGCGGATCATGCCGCGTATTGCCTGCATCTTTTCGGTGATTTCAAAATCCATAGTTTTCCTCCATGTGTGGTGACGTGCGCCCCTCCGGACCGGCCGGCCGGATGCGCCGCTGCTTCTATCGATACGTGATGATATCCTTTTCGTTTTTCTCCTCGAGGTGCGGAACCGCGTTTAACGACGAGAGCGTGATCCGGTCGCCATCGTACATAAACTTCGTGATCGAGGTGTTGATGATCTGCCAGCAGATATGCATTGTCGTGACGTCGGGCGTGTCGATGGCGTACTGCACCGACGCCGAGATGGTTCCGCCCGAGGCCACCACCAGCACGGTACTGCCGCGGCCGTTTTCGGCCATGACCGCTGAAAGCCCCTTCGCGACGCGGGCCTTCACGCTCTTCCAGTTCTCCACCCCCGGCTTATCGAACCTGCCGGTGACCCAGCGGACCATGGTCTTCTCGAATATCCGCTGGAAAGACTTTTTATCCGTGTAGATGCTCTCAAGCTCCCGCGCCAGGGCCGGGTCCTCGTCGAGGAGCTCCGCCAGCTGCGACTTGATGATGGCCTTCGAATCGTACTCGTTGAACTCGGGCATGACCCCGAGGTCCGGCATCCGCACGCCTCGCCCGCGGTAGAGCCCGATGATCTCGAGCGCCGTGCGCTTCTGCCGCTCGATCGCGCCGGAATACACCGCGTCGAAGCGCAGGCCCAGCTTCAGAAAATACTCCGCCAGGATGACCGCCTGCTCCACGCCCCGCTTCGAAAGCCTGTCGTAGTTCTCCTTCCCAAAGGAGGCCTGGCCGTGCCGTACCATGTAGAGTGTGCTCATCGTTCTCTCCCCGTAAAAGAGCGTCCGTGCATAATCACGAATATGTCAACTAAAAAAATAGAACGATCGTTCGGTTTTTTTATTGCGCAAAATCTTGCGCGTTGTAAAGATGGGAATACAAGGCGCCGCCGCGCCGAAAAACGGACAATCGGAGCGCGACCATGAGCATCAACCCCCTGCACAGACTCATGAACCCGGCATCTATCGCCACAATCGGCGCGGGCAATAACTTCCTGAAAATGGGGACCATGCATGCCCTCAGCATCACCATGGACGGCTACGCCGGCAGGTTTTATCCGGTCCACCCGAAGGACGAAACGGTAATTGGCCGCAGGGCATACCGCGCGGTGGAGGACCTCCCCGAGGCGCCGGACCTGGCGATCATCATCATTCCTTCGAAAAACGTTACGGCGGTCATGGATTCGCTCGGCAGACTCGGCACCAGGCACGCCATTGTGATCACCGCCGGATTCAAGGAGACCGGCGAGGGCGGCAGGGACCTCGAGCGGGAACTGGTCGATACCGCGCGGAAGCACGGCATGCGCTTCATCGGGCCGAACTGCATGGGCATCATCAACACCGCCATATCGCTCAACACCACCATCATGGAGCACATCGTCAAACCGGGGAATCTGGGCTTCGCCTCGCAGAGCGGCACCTACGTCACCCAGACGGTCAAATACCTCGGCAAGCGCGGCATCCGCTTCAGCAAGGCGCTCAGCGTGGGGAACGAGGCCGACATATCCATCATCGACGCGCTCGAGTACCTCGGCGAGGACGAACAAACAAAGGCCATCTCCCTGTACATAGAGGGCATCCGCGACGTCCCGCGCTTCATCGAGGTGGCGCGCCGCATAACGCCCCACAAGCCGGTCATCGCGCAGTACGTCGGCGGCTCGAAGGCCGGCGCGCGGTCGGGGAAAAGCCACACCGGCGCCATGGCGGGCCCCGACCACATTTACGACGGAATATTCCGCCAGGCGGGCGTGATACGCGTGGACTCGGTCGAGGACCTCTACGGCCACGGCTGGGCGCTGGCCACGCAGCCGCCGCTGCGCGGAAACCGCGTGGGCGTCATCACCAACTCGGGCGGGCCCGGCACGGCCATGTCGCACATCTGCGAGGGCGGCGGAATGCAGATACCGGTCTTCTCCGAGAGGCTCCAGGAGTCCATCCGCCCCATGGTGCCGCCGCACGCCCCGTGCGGGAACCCGGTCGACATCACCTTTTCGCTCGACACCAACTCCATCACCACCGAGATCCCGCGCCTGACCATGGAGAGCGGCGAGGTCGACGGCATTGTGCTGCACGGAGCGATGGGTTCCGGCTTTCTCAAGGCGGTCTATCCGCACTTCCGGGAATTCCTCGAGGGGAAAACCATCGACGAGGTGGTCGCGTCCCTGACCTCCGACCTTACGGCTTCGGCGGACCTGCCGCGCGTCCACGGCATACCCATGCTGCTCTCCTCCTTTTTTGACAGGGACGACAGCGCCACCGTCTTCTACGAGGACCATAACGTCCCCGTCTACGATTCGCCCGAGAAGACCGCGCGCGCCATGGTGACGCTCAACCGCTACCGGCTGGTGCGGCGGCGCGAGGCGCACGAGCCGGCGCCGCCGGTTCCCCGCTCCGCCGAAGCCGCGGAGATCATCGACAGGGCCCGAAAGGCCGGCCGTACGGCGCTCGACGAGCACGAGGCGAAGCTCGTCCTCGCCGCCTACGGAGCGCCGGTGACCGAAGAGCTGCTGGTGCATTCCGCGGAGGAGGCCGCCGGGGCGGCAGAGTCGCTCGGGTATCCGGCGGTGCTGAAGGCCTGTTCGCCGGAAATTCTCCACAAGACCGAGAAGGGGCTGGTGAGGCTTAACATATCATCCGCCGGCGAGGCGGCCGCCGCATTCGCCGACATTCAGAAAGCCGCGGGCACAAAGGTGCCGGCCGTCGTCTACCGCATGGTGAAGGGAAGCCGCGAGCTGGTGGCGGGCATGACGCGCCACGAGGGGAGCGGCCCCTGCCTGATGTTCGGCCTGGGCGGCATC
>JBFZEY010000083.1:0-2448 GCA_041306625.1 Spirochaetota bacterium
TTCCGGGGGCGACGGCCACACCTGAAAACATTGCGGCCATAGGCGCGTTTATTGCGGAAAACCTTGAATCAGCCATCGAACGCTGGGAGCTCTGCTCGTTCAATAATCTCTGCCGCGACAAGTACCGGCGCCTCGGCATCGACTGGGAGTTCAGGGACACCGCGCTGCTTTCCCGCGACGATCTCGACGCCCTGGCGGCGGTCGCGCGTCGAGCGCTTTCAAGCCCCTCTATCGTGCAGTGGACCGGCGCGCCGCGCGTCGAGAAGGACTCCGACGGAGGACCGGGGAAGCGTCACCTTACGCTGATTAAAGGCTGCACAACGTGCTGAGAGGGCGATGCAGGGGCATCCCCCGATCCGAGAACGCAGACAATACAATTTTCTTTAAGGAACCGGTTCGCCCGGCGTAAAAACCAGGAATCAAACACAGGGAGGACGTCATGCTGAGCTATAAATCCTTCGAGCCTGAAGACATGCCCGAGTTCGAGCCGGACGCAAAGATCGGCCTCATCGCGACCGTCAATCCGGACGGGCTCCCGCACATAACGCTGATAACCGCCCTGCAGGCGAAAACGCCGAACAGCATGTACTGGGGGCAGTTCTCCGAGGGCATGAGTAAAAAGCACGTAAAGAAAAATCCCAAAACGGCCTTTATGATTATGACGCTCAACAAGGAGCTCTGGCGCGGGCGGGCCCTCTGGACGGGCGAGGCGAAGGAGGGGCCGGACTATGAGATGTTCAATAAAAAGCCGATGTTCCGGTATAACGCCTATTTCGGCATCCATACCGTACATTATATGGACCTTATCGAAACGTACGGGCGCGAAAAGCTTCCCATGGGGGACATCATAACCGGGGCGCTCCTCACGCGCCTTTTCAAGGGAGGGGCGAAGAAGAAGGGCGAAACCGTTCTAAGGCCATGGGCGGAGGGGCTCTTCAACCGGATGGATGCGCTCAAGTTCCTTTCGTACGTCGGCGGTGACGGGTTTCCCGTCATCATCCCGCTCATCCAGTGCCAGGCGGCGGGAAGCGGCAGGCTGGCGTTTGCGCCGTCGGCGTACCGAAACGAACTCGTATCGGTCCCCCCCGGTTCGACCGTGGCGGTGTTCGGCATCACTTTCGACATGGAAGACGTGCTGGTGAGGGGGGTCTTCAACGGTTATTCGCGTTTTCGCGGCGTACGACTCGGCACGGTAGATATTGAATGGGTGTACAATCCGATGCCTCCCAAGCAGGGGCAGGTGTATCCGGCGGTTGAGCTTCGGCCGGTTGCCGAGTTTTGAGCTGCAGCGTTCACGCACCGAAAGCTGGTGTACGGCTGGTATGCGGTCGGAGGGCCTGACCGGCCCTTAATAGGGGCGTCATCCACCCGAGGGAGCGCAGCCGTTTTTACCTCCCGAAGATGACGAGGCAAAAGACGAGATAAGCCGTTTTGTTTCGTTCGAGCCGCACTTCGGGCATTGCACCCGCATATCGTCTCCAAGCTTGCGTAATTCAGCAAACACGTGTCCGCAACTCTCGCATGAAAATTCATAGAGTGGCATGCTTCAATCTCCATCATTGTATGATTATTTAGAATATACTATATATCTAAAATACTGTCAACTCATTTTCATTATATCACCGGCATTTATTCCTCGACGACCGAGTTGAGGGTCTCGATCCGGGACTGGAGGTTCCCGAGCGCTTCGAGAAGGCGCCCGGCATTGCCGAGGACACCCATCATGATCTCATTGAGATATTCAATGGAGCGTGACACCTCCTGCATCGTGGTCTTCTCCTCTTCCGTAGAGCGCGCGATCTCTTCGGAGCCGCGTGAGATATTGCGGGTGTTTTCCTGTATTACACGTGCAAGGCGTTCCTGTTCGTCGCAGAGGGTGACGATTGTGGCGATGGCTGCGCCGACGTTGTTGGCCGCCTTTTCGATGGTGAGGATAACGGCGGCGGACTCGCGGATAACACCGGTCTCGCGTTCGATGTCGTCGAGGGTGGCATTGACGTGCTTCTGTATGGTCTTCGCCTGCTCGATGGAGCGGTCGGCGAGCTTGCCGATCTCCTGTGCGACGACGGCGAACCCTCGCCCGTATTCGCCGGCGCGCGCGGCCTCGATGGCGGCGTTGAGCGAGAGAAGGTTGGTCTGCTCGGATATGTCATTGATGATTTCGGTTATCTCGCGTATTGCCCCCGAGGATTCCTTGATGCGGTCCATGCCCACGACGATCTCATCAAGTCGTTTCCTGCTGATTTCGGTCTGGCGTATGCTTTCGGCGCCGAGACCGCCCGCATCGCGCGCAGCGGCGCTTATACGAGCCAGCGCGTCGATGTAGCGCATGAGCGCCTCGCCGTTTTCCTTTACCGAGCGGTCCTGGCCGAGCGCGCTCGCGTTGATGTTCTCTATGAGGAGGAAACCTCGCTTATCGCCGCGGATGTCTCCTCGAGGCTCCCGCCC
>JBFZEY010000084.1:0-3167 GCA_041306625.1 Spirochaetota bacterium
AGTTCGGATTGCATTTCCGTCGCACGGTTGAGATAAGTCCACAACGGCCCGCGCCGCTGTTACCGGCGGCGAGGGCCTATCGTTCAAAAACCACCAGTATCGACTTCAACATGCCGGTATCCCCGCGCAAGGTTTTCCCGGGGCGGGGCCGGGTATCGAGGTGTTACGCCGACGGAGATCAGTATGCGCCATCGCCTGTCGAAAATGCTGTGCCGCGCGGCGGTCGTACCCGCCCTGTCGATGTTTGTCATATTGTCCGTGGCCCTTGCCGATGAGCCCCGCGTGGAGACAAAGGAGACGGAACCGAAGCCGTGCGCGCCCTCGACATTCGAATGGGGCGCGGGGCTGTTGTCGCTGCGCATGAACCACTACCGCGGCTCGGACCAGTACAAGAACTACTTCATCCCCTCGCCGTATTTCAAATACAGGAGCGAAAATCTCGAGGCCGAAACCTCGTACGTGCGGGGGACGCTGTATAAGAACGACTACCTTATCCTCAAGATGAGCTTCATGATTGGCTTCTCGGTGGAGAGCGAGGAAAACCGGGCGCGGGAGGGCATGCCCGACCTGGGGTACCTGTTCGAGACCGGTCCCATGCTCATTATAAAGCTGTGGGAATCGACGGGCCGCGGGCATCTGCTAACCTTCGAGTCGCCCGTGCGCTACGTCTTCGCGACCGACTTCACCGGCATCGAGCCCGTCGGCGTGCTGGGCATCCCGTATCTCAATCTGGTGAGCTTTCCCCGCGCTTACACCCTGGGATGGAAGAGCGAGTTCTCCGTCGCGCTCATGGTCGGCAGCCGCGGATACCACGACTATTTTTATACGGTCCCGGCGAAGTACGCGCGGCCGGAGAGGCCCGAGTACCGCGCGCGCGGCGGATACTCGGGAGTGCAGATCGCCTGGATACTCGAGCGGAGGCTCGGGCCCGTCCAGCTTATCCCCTTCTTCCGCTGGGACTACCTGAAACGCGCCGCCTTCGAGGAGAGCCCGCTCGTGCGGACGAAGCACTATTTCGCCGCGGGGCTCGGGAGCTTTTATATTTTCTAGGTGATTCGCGGCGCAGGCTCCGTTGTACGCGAAACGAAGCCGGCGTTTCCCGTTCCTGTCGTTTCATGCCGAAATCATGTTTATCGCCTTGCGGCCGCGGTCGGACCGTTCTCCCTATCGGAGTTGTTCGCCGTGACCGTGCTTCTCGGCTGACGCCGAATAGACCTGCCTCATCCGCGGCATGAGCTTCTGCAGATACTCCACCCTTTTTTGGTCGGCCGGATGCGTGGACAGGAACTCGGGCGGCCTGGCGCCTCCCTGCTTCATCATCTTTTGCCAGAAGCTCACCGACGCATCCGGCGCGTACCCGGCCTTGGCGGTAAAGAGCGTGCCGGTTTCATCGGCCTCGTACTCGTGCTTGCGGCTGTAGGGAAGGATCAGCCCCACCGTGGTGATGCCGCCGAACGCGGCAAGGTACAGCTCGCGCTTGTTGTCATGCTCAGTGAGAGCTCCCAGCACGGCACCCAGGAAATTGGCCGCCATCGCCTGGCTCATGCGCTCGCCGCCGTGACGCAGAACGGCATGGGCAATCTCGTGGCCCATGACGACCGCAAGCTCGGCCTCGTTCTCGAACATCGGCATGATGCCGGTGTAGAAGACGATCTTGCCGCCGGGCAGGCAGAAGGCGTTTACCTCCTTCGAATCGACGACGGTAAATTCCCATTTGTAGTCCGGCTTGCCCGCCACGGCCGCGAGCCGTTTCCCGACGCGCTCCACCATGCGTTTATATGCCTGGTTGCCGGATGGAACGGCTTTGGCCAGAAAATCGCGATAGCTCTTCTCGCCCATTTCGTTTTCCTGCGCCTCGGTGGTGAGCATGAACCGTGTCCGATCCGTGTAGGGCGTCGTTGCGCAGGATGTGGCAATCTGAATCAGAAGGAATAAACCGGCCGCGGTGAGGGCCTCTTTTTTGCGGAGTAGTGGTTTCATCGTGCCGCTCCTCTGGGGTTTTTCGGGGAATTGCTTGCGGGTAGCCCGCCCGCGCGGTTCATGCCCTGACCGTCTTTATGCGAATCCATCAGGACTTCCGGCCCTGCAGGGACCCGGGTCGGAATGTGTGCACCGGAACCACCCCGTCCCCGGACTATATCGGATAGCACGTCCGTTGTCAATTCAATAGACCCGGAAGACAGCCCTCCGCGGGAATACCCGGGTGCTCCCGCTTTCTTCCGTCCCGTGAATTACCGCGGCGCCGGCGCGCGGTGCGGATGAAAAACAACGGAATAAAGGCATGGCAGTATTTTGGCCTCGCCGCGTAAAATTAGTTGACTATCTGGCCAATAGTGGATGGATATTGGTTTTTGTTGAAGTACGTTTGTTCGATACGATCGAAAAACATGTCGGAAATGCCGGTGATCAATATACAAGAACCGATACGGTCAGGCATCTGACTTTCAGCACCTGTGACTTTCCCCATGGCAACGATACTCGATGTGGAGGGACGGTGATTAAGGTCGCCGTTATTTCGCGGCTATCGGGAGCGCCGAAAGGACGTAGTACGCATAGTTCGTTTAATCAGCGGTAAACCACGGAACGGAAAAATCCGGGATCAGGGAGTTATCCGTTTCGAGGGCATATATTCAAAAACAGGCGTGTCGCGTGTCCGGGTACTGCGGCTTGTATCATTCCGCCGGAAGCGCTCTGATATCCCGCAGTTCCCGGGATTCGCGGCAGGCCGGATGTTAA
The DNA here is from genome assembly GCA_041306625.1 of Spirochaetota bacterium. Lineage (GTDB taxonomy): Bacteria > Spirochaetota > UBA4802 > UBA4802 > UBA5368 > MVZN01. Next base: position 2,737 of record JBFZEY010000084.1, read on the forward strand.
TTCATACCAAGGAGTGTACGATATGTCCAGAGTGTATAATTTCGCAGCGGGTCCCGCCGCCCTTCCGGAAGAGGTTTTAAAAAAGGCCGCCGGAGAACTGGTCGAGCATGGGTCTTCCGGAATGTCGGTAATGGAGATGAGCCACCGGTCGGCCGACTATGATGCCATAATCAAGGGGGCCGAGTCGGTGCTGAGGGAAATAATGAATATTCCCGAGGCGTACGAGGTGCTTTTCGTTCAGGGAGGTGCATCGAGCCAGTTCGCCATGGTGCCCATGAACCTGTTTACAAAAAGTAAAAAGACCGATCTGGTGCATACCGGCGCATGGACCAAGCGGGCAATTTCCGAGGCGAAGAAGTACGGCACGGTCAACATCGTCGCGTCTTCCGAGGATAAAAACTTTAACTATATCCCCGAACTGGACAAAAAAT
>JBFZEY010000085.1:0-7074 GCA_041306625.1 Spirochaetota bacterium
CGCGGACTTATGCGATGGACCGCGTCGATCGGTCGTATTTCCGAAAGTCTGTAGCCGTATGCCAGCCGGTTGAACAGATCGGCGAGGAACATGAGCAAACGCGAGGGAAGGCGCCATCGCCGGTAGGCTCCGGTTATGATCTCGGCCAGCGATGCGTAGGGCGAATCGGCGACGACCGCCTGTACGTCGCGGTCCTTCGCGGCCGCCATTAGGACCACCGAGGCCCCCATGGAAAAACCGATAACACCGATCCGTGCTCCAGCGATCTGCATGCGGACATAACTGATGGCCGCCCCGAGATCTCCGGTCTCACGGTATCCGGCGCTCCGGGGCGCCATGTCGCTTTCACCACGGTCCCTGCAGTCGAAGAGGAGCACGCCGTTGCCCGCCCGCCAGAGGTAGGTTCCAATCCCGATCAGGTCGGCCTTGGAGCCGTTGAGCCCCGAACAGCCGATAATAACCCTTCCCGACGGACCTGGCATCCACCAGCCGCGAAGAAGGACGCCATCCTCCGCACTGAATTCGACGTTCTGGAACGGAACATTAAGCTCGTACGGGGTAATGAAATACCGGTCGGCATATGTCCGTTTTTTCGACCTGTTGATCGAGCGGGACGTGTGCGCGGAAGCAAACAGTAAAACAGCGAGGACCGCGATTGCGATGAGGCAGAATGCTGTAAGCATATTTAGATAATTCCTATGCGACCATCAAGTGGATGCCGGTGGAGTTACCGTCACGTCTTTTTTTTAAGGAGGACTGAGTACACCTCGAATAATCTTTCTCCGGGAAGTTACCGCGCGGGCCATGAAGGCTGTTTTACCTTCTGCTTTTCCAGTTCCTCTTTTTCCCGTTTTTTCCTCTCTTCCACGAGCCTGATCATACGGGTAAAGTTTTCCCAGGCGGAATCGTCGATGATCTTCCAGTTTCCGGCGCCGCGCTCTTTGATCACGAGCTCCCATTTGATACGACGCACCGAGGCGGGAGTTCCAACCATGGCCAGGAGCATAAGGAAAGCAAGGACGCATGATATGATGAACCATCCCAGTATTTGATTTATGTCGACATTTAATCCGATTGTTATGATTCCGTATATCAGGGCGGATAGGGGTATAATCGCCATGAGGGAGATGAAGAAGCTCGCTATCCAGGAACGGTTCATGAAGAAATCACCGGGCCCCGCGTTAAGGACATGATCGTGAGCGTTCGCGATATCGAAAGAAAGGGCCCCCGTTCGATCGGCCATGATGAGCACGCTTTTAAACCGCATGGTTTGTTTCATTCAGATTTACCCGGGTTGTGGTTCAGGATGCTGTAACGATAGCCCCTTGCCCGGGATATGGCCAGTCATTTTTATCGGTTACTCGGCCCTTGGGGATTTGTCGACCGGCATGGAACGCCCCCCGGGGGGATTATTCGATTCCGGGGAGGGAGGATGAGGGTCGTGATACAATACATTGGAGACGGCGGGATTCGAACCCGCGTCCTGCAACACACACCTGCAACGTCTACATGCTTGTCCCCTTCGTTTGATTCAAGTCCTGATTCCGGGAAGGAGCGCCGTACTCAGGACCGGGTTCCCTGTGTCTTCGCTGCGGCGCCGGGAACGGGTGCCTTCGCTATCCTCTGTTTCTTACGCCACTCAAAGCCCCAGAGGAGCAGATCCATGAGTGACGCCCGTGGGTGTTAAGCCGCGAGAGCTAATTCGTTGTTTGCGTTTAAATTTTTCCCGCCGCGATTTACGAGACGACGGACGCTCGGCATGCAGTTGCAGACACATCATTGCAGTCGAAACCATAATCGTCCCCTGCAGTATACAATATAGCACAACGATGGCCTGGCGTCAACCGGAATGTTGGGGGAAAGCCGGCCAAGCGTGTATGCCGAGAGCACGCACGGCGCGGGAAAGGTATTAAATACTTGATTAGGAATTGAGCGTATTATTACATATTTTATATTATAAATAGAAATTACTGGAGTTCTCCATGAAATGCGTTCCCTGTATCATGCTGTCGCTGGTCTTTCTGGCGTATGGAATGACCGCGATGGCATACGAAAAAAAACCCTACCGTCATATCGCGGTTCTCGGCGCCGATTTCCATGTGAGCAACGGCGACAACAAGACGAGCCCCCTCATCCTGTATCACTATTTTATGGAAAACTTCTCAAATCCCAATCTCTACGCTCAGTACACGCTCAAAACCACGTCCTTTTTTTTCATCCTCGGGTATAAAACCGACGATTATTTCGCCGGCATACGGCCGGAGTTGAAATGGATCACCTGGGGCGCCTACCGCGCGTACACCGAGGGCGAGAATTTCGACGAGAGAACGTACAAAAGCCAGACCGCCGGCGCCGAACTTTTCTACGAACGGTATGCCGGCAGGTTCGTCACTCTGCGTCTGGGGTATCAGCCGGATTATCATTTTTATATCGAGAACAAGGGGACGACAATCGATCTTCCCACCAATCACTCGGAGCACAACCTGCGAGCGGAGCTGTCGCTCGGAAAAATTACGAGCTCCGACCTGAACCGGGTGCGTCACGGTTTTATCGTCAAGGGCATGTACCAGTACACCGGACGGCAGGGATACGGCACCTTCGAGGACATGCCCCTTGTTACCCGGGACGATTCATCCATCGACACGACGCATAAGATCTATCTGGACCTCGGCGCCTGCTACGCTTTCAGCAACCAGATAAACATACAGCTGGACGGGATGGCCGGGATTCACGACGGCGTGGACCGCAACAACGCCGAGCAGATAGGCTATATCAATTCCCGGCATGCCGCGGTGGGAGGCTATTACAGTACCGAGTTCTATCATAATCGTTACGTGGTGGGTAAGCTTCAGATCGGATTCCCGGTGCCGCTGTGGGACATGCGCCTGCAGCCGGGCTTCAACGTGCTGTACATGCCCAAGAACAACGAGGTCGTCGGGGTCGAGCACTATCCCAAGACGGTATACAAGAGCGTGTCGCTGGGATGGAGCTTCAAGATGGCGGACGTGCTGCCTTTCTTCATAAACTATGCCTACGGAATGGACGCGGACCGGAAGGGCGAAAAGGGCAATCATGAGATCCAGGCCTTCATTATAATGGCGCTGGGAAAAAACTGATTAATTTCCTGAGGAGATTTCTATGATGAAAAAAACGCTTGCGATCCTCGCGCTGGCCTTCGCCGCCTTCGTCGGCCTGCGTCATTATCTGATCATCAAACCGGTCGAGTATCCAATAAACCGCGACCAGGGCTGGAATTACGGCGATGTCGCCCATATCCTGCCCACGGTGAACCATCAGCGTTTTCTGATCAAGGTTTCGTTCCTTAAACCGCTGGCGGAGGTGCCCGTGTTGAAAGTCGGCGGTGCCTCCATCGTGAAGGGAGCAAAAACCGACTCGGAGGGCCGCTTCTGGATGTTCGACGCCGGAGGACTTAATCCCGACACAGAATACCTCCTTTCCATGACCGACGGCAAGGGCGCGGCGCTCTGCGACCCGTGGCCGCTAAGAACCTTTCCGCATCCCGAGGCGAATCCTAAACGGCTCCGGCTGCTCATCTCGACCTGACTGGGCGGCCATGATGTCCACCGTGAGTGGATGAAAACCGGCCCCCAGCCCCTTTCCATACGCCATCGCCTGCTTAACAGGGCGCTCAGTTTCAAGCCGGATGCCGTTATATCGACAGGAGATCAGATCTATTACGACCTGTCGTTCGACAGACCCGCGAAGGTCATGGGCGACTCGCCGAGGTCCCGGCACCATGTCGGGGTGTTCGATCGCTCCAAACCCGCCCTCGGCAGCGAGAATGAGGCGGTGCTCAAACGGGCCGCCGACCCGCAGATCGCCAGTCTGTACGGAACGGTGTGCCGGTCGTATCCCACGTTCTTCCTTCTCGACGACCACGACTATTTCGAAAACGATACCGCCATGGAGAAGGACGAGTTCGACCTGCGCCTGCTGCTTCTGGCATGGCGCTCGCCGTTCGTAAAGGGCGGCGTGTCCTTTCCGCCCGATTCGTTCATGCTGGATCTCGGCCGCTCGGTCCAGAAGCTCTATCTGCCTGAATACCTGCCGGACAGGGGAAGGCCCGCTAACCTTCCCGGAAGCGGCGCGGTCGACCGCGCGAAGGGGGTAAGCGAATGCTACGGCACGCTGCGATACGGCAGGCTTCTTGAGGCGCTGCTCTATGAGAGCCGGCGTTTCACGACACTGACGGGGAAGGACGCGGTCATGATACACCCAGCGGCCGAGCGCTGGCTGGTCGGGAGGATGAAGGCGGAGGAGGCCCGGCACGTGCTTAACCTTCCGGCAACGGTCTTCGGCTGGAGCGCCGGCAAGTGGATGGAGTGGTATCCCGACGTACGCGCGAAAGACGGCAGGCTGAGCAAGGAGACGCCCAAGTACATGTGGCAGAGCGGATGGTTCGCACAGCACAACCGCCTGATGGCGGCGGCCTCCGCCATGAAACGCAGCGTCCCACTGTTCATATGCGGCGACCTGCACAACCAGTCGGAAGGGTGGATCAGTAAAAGCGGTGATCTGGATCTTTCGGAAAACCCCGTGGTTTCGGTGTGCTCCGGTTCGCTCGGGACCGGCCCTCGGATGTGGCCGTCGGCGTTCCGCGGGATGGTGGCCGAGCCCCCGGTCGATATAGTCATGGATCAGAGGCTCGCGCCTGTCGAGAAGAACGGCTTCGTTATCGTCGATGTCACCGAGGAGAAGATCGTCATAAACTTCTACGCGTGGCGTGAACCGGAGCCTGTCGAAGCGATCGATACGATGAGTTCCTATTATACGCTGGAGCTGCCGACCAGAAAATAAGGCTGGATCGTTAGTGAGGACGGGTGCCGGAGCAGCGGGCCGGCTTCTGTCCTCACCGCTCTTCTTTCCCTCCTGAATGGGGTTCCCCGTATCCCGGCGGGGTGACAAAACTCCATTGATGTTGATAGATGCGATTTCGTATAAAAAAATGTGCGGGATCCAACGTTGTGACGTTATGCGCGAAAAAAGGTTTAGGATGCTTTCCGCGCCGCTACCCGAACGTGTCGCGCCGGAAGCGGCAGCGGTTCGGGCGGCCGTTTCGTATCTTAGTCATCATGCTGGTCGCCTCGCACCCCTGTTTATGCCGCGCACTCACCTCACGAACAAAAACGTCTCCCGCCTCTCAGCACAAACTTATTGTAAATTCCATCCCGCGTGCTGTTCAGATCGAACTCAGTCGAGCGAAGTTCCCGTACATCAGGGGAGGATGAACTATGAAATCGTCGACTCGTCGCCATGCTCGTCGCACTCCTTCCGGTGTTTCGCGCCCCGGTCCGGGGGTCCTTCGCCGAGGCCGGTATCTCTTCCAGATACGATATGCGGATACTGCGCGACCGATGGGGTGTGCCACATGCGTTCGGTAAGATGGATACCGATGCGGCCTTCGGGCTGGCGTACGCCCACGCAGAAGACGACTTCAAAACCATGCAGCTGGTTATGATGGCGGTCGGCAACCGCCTGGCGAGCGTGCCCCCGACTCGCTGCAAAAGCAGTCCATTTGTTGCACTTGAAGCTTGAATTTTTCCCCTCTTGAGGCGGACTTAAGCAATTTTTAAATACATAGGAATGTGCTCTTATCCCGGAGCGCGTATCCTCCCGGCATACGGTATAGTCCCGGAAGTTCTTGCCTGAAAAAATCCTCTCCCCCCGGCAAAAAGCCCCTTTAAACAGGGGCCGCTTAAAATTTTATAGCCAACTGACAAGCCTGACGCGTTTGTGGCTTTTTAATCGCTTAATCGTTCGTAAATCTAAGACCCGGCACATCGCCTTGACGGTGGCCGCAAAAATTTTCACTCATCCCACTTCTGGGGCACTTTCTGTATCTTTGAAATATCATACCCCGCCGCCTTCAGGAATTTCAGGATGGAGCTGTATTCCCCATCGGGGATTGACGGACTTCGCGACATGATCCACACATAATCCCTTTTGCTCCTGCCGATTACCGTACGTGAATAATCCTTGTCGAGATATATAATAAGATATTCGGCATTAATGGGCCAGATAAAACGCATATCCCACCGGGCGTTGCTTTCCCGATTTCGGATGAAACCGCGCGGATTATAGGTCTTCTCCGGCCCGTTAAATGCCCCATCCCGGAACGTGAAGGTCGTGTCGATGGTGCCATCGTCATCAAGCCTGTAATACTCGACGGCATTGTGTGCTCCCTTTTCAATAAAGGTCGGGATGTTGCCGATTACATACCACTTCCCCATGAAACGCTGAATGTCAACTTCCTGAACGGTCTCCATGGGCGGTGCCGAGGAACATGTCATGAAAAAGGCGGCGCCTAATATAATTATCGCGATTTTCTTCATTATCTTTGCCTCGCTTACATAAACGGCAGTTTGGGAATCAGCACGGGTGTTGATCTCTTGTATTCTTCGTAGTCTTTCTGCCCGCCCCATTTTTTATCGGCAAATTTTTCCAGCAGGGGGACTCCGCTGATCTGCGTAATAAGTACAGCCACAAAGACCGGGGAGATCAGCGTTAAAAAACTCCATCCCTGCAGTGACGGGAGGGCGATTATGGCGATCCCGATCCATATAACGATTTCACCGAAATAATTGGGGTGCCGCGATATCGACCATAACCCGACGTTAATGAATTTCTCCCTGTTCGCCGGGTCCGCGGTAAACCTGCTTTTCTGCAGATCGGCGACGGCCTCGAAGCTGAATCCCAGAATCCACACACAGAGGCCCGCGATACCAAAGGCACCGAACTCAACCGTACGCCCCGACGTGATCGCCGCCAGCGCAGCCGCGGCTGTGAAGCTGACCCAGAGTCCCTGGAGTGTCCAGGCCAGGAGAAAACGGCTTGCCGATTTCTTGATTTCTTTGAAACGGGTGTCTTCCCCCGCCCTCAGCACGCGCCTGAAGAGGAAAAAGCCGAGGCGGAATGTCCAGACCAGGACCAGCCCCGTGAGCACAATGGACTGAATATCGAACCGTGCTGTTATGAGAAACGCCATGAGGATTACCGTTATATATGTAAGCGAACCGGTAAGGTCGTAAAACTTTTCGGTCCTGGCGATGAAGG
>JBFZEY010000086.1:0-3512 GCA_041306625.1 Spirochaetota bacterium
GCCGCCACCGTCGATTTCCCTACGCCCCCTTTTCCCGTTACCGCTATCTTCATATTCGGCAGCTCCTTTTCGTACTGTCATCGGCCACATGCTTAACCGGACCGGTTAAATTGTCATTGACAAAATCGATATTTTCGGCGCTTTCTAATCCTGGAAGTTCAAAATGAAAGATCGGAGGTCCCGGGGCTATAGTCTGCATGCCGATTCGGAGCACAGGCAACCGCGAACGCACCATGAGCACGAAAAAAAGGATATCCCTCCCGGGCCTGAACGCCCGGGCGGCCATCATCATACCGGCCCTGTTGTTCGCGCTTTCGGCATGCGGTTCGTATAAGACCGTTCGAATTACGGGCAACGACGGGCGGCTCCGCGAAATCCATTTCGTCGAGAAGGGAGTTGTAACCAGCAGGATAGTGCTCGAATACGACTCGACGGGCAGGCTGGCGAAGGCCTCGAAGCTCGCGTCCCCGGCCGGCGAGACGCTCATCACGCGTACCTTTTCCTACGATCAGGCCGGAAGACTGCGCATCCAGTCTCACCGGGCGCGTGAAATCCGCAACGGCTCGCCGATAGACGACGCCTGGGTCGAATCCTTCTTTTATGGAAACGGCGGTGATCTGGTCCGCACCGAGACATCCTTTAAAAGCTCGCACAGCATAGCCAGAAACCGGACCCCGCTCGTAATCACAAGGTTTTCGTATATTGACGGATCCACCGTAAAAATACTGGTGGACGGCACCGTATTCCGCAGGGAGGTCTCTCTCGCCTACAGGGGAAAGGGACTTTCGTCGGTCGAGATGGTGTTTCTCTCACCGGTTAAATCGAAACGGAGGCTGGAGCCGGAGCGTCACCTGCTCTTCACGATGAACGGCGATTGGCCTTCGCGCGCCGAAGACAGGCTCGCCGGCACCACAATCAAATCCAGGGATGAGGCGCGGCGACTTTTCACGGATCATGGTCTCGATGCGCTCATAAAAACCCCAGGATACGCCGCATCGATCCAGGACCTTCCCGGCAGACTCGCCGAGATATGGGGCCCCAAATAATACTTGATTTTATCCTCCCCTTCCCGTTAATCGTACCCAGACCCGCGGGACTCCTTCCGAGCCGCGGAACGGTAATCAATCATCATTAAAACGCCATGGCCCGGAAAAAAAAGACATCCGCGGCGGTTAATACCGCCGGAAAAACGCGGTCTTCCGAGACCGACTCCCAGGAGCACGATTTCGACTTACTCGAAGACGGCTTCGACGGCGAGATCGACGAAGACCTGTTCAACGATGACGAGTCCGATTCCGATTCTCCATCCACCGGGAAGAAGCGGGCCTCCAAGCGATCCCAAAATGTCCGCGACGACAGTTTCTCCGATTCCTCAATAACATGGTACCTGGAGCAAATCAACAAGATACCCCTCCTCGGCCGGGAAGAGGAAGAGGCCTGCGCCAGGGCCGCGCGCGACGGCGATGAAAAGGCCAAGGAGAGACTCATAAAAGCCAATCTTCGCTTCGTAGTGTCGATCGCGAAGAAATACCAGACCAGCGGCATCTCACTCCTCGATATTATCAACGAAGGCAACATGGGGCTCATCAAGGCCGCCGACAAGTTCGATCCCGAAAGGGGCTTTCACTTCATCTCGTACGCCGTCTGGTGGATACGCCAGGCGATCATCCTCGCCATCAGCCAGAAGATTTCACTCATCCGGCTGCCGCTCAACCGCACCGCCGACATGCAGAAAATCGAGAAGATGCACAAAAAGCTCGAACACAAGCTTGGTCGCGAGCCCTCCGTGCATGAGATCGCGGAAGAGCTGGACATGGACGACGATGAGATTAATTATCTGCGCAACATCTCGCAGGACCACATCTCCCTCGACGCGACATTCGGGGATGCCGACGACACCAGTATAATAAGCATGCTCGAGGACCCTCGCGTCGACTCACCTGACCACAAACTTCTGGAAGATTCGCTGAAGGACGCGCTCAATGCCGTGCTCAACACCCTTACCGCGTCTGAACGCGAGATACTTAAAATGCGCTTCGGGCTGGACGGCGAGAAACCTCTGTCCCTCCAGCAGATAGGCGAGAAGTTCAAGCTCTCCAAGGAGAGGATCCGCCAGATCGAAAAAAAGGCGATCCGCAGGCTGCGTCATCCATCGCGAAGCCAGCGACTTAAAAGCTTCATGCTGGAGTGACCATGCGCTATCTTTTAATAGGAATCATCGTGGGCGCCCTTATGGGCCTCACTCCGGTATGGCAGGCGGAACCAGCGATCGAGTTGTATCCCGAATGGCATGGCCCGATTGCGGCCCCGGAATCGATCGAGCGCTCGCCCAATACGGCGCTCTCGGCGCGTGTCGTCCCGCCGGTCATTTCGGCGGACACGCTTTCACTGCTGGCCGCCGACGGGCGGCTCATCTCCAGGCGCGCGTTCGGCGAGACGCTCTTCGCCCCGAGCGGTAGCGGCGGATATTACGCCGCCTATCAGAAGCTCGGGACCTCGGTGGAGTTTTTCGCCGCCGACGGCAGCCCCTTCTGGAAGATCGACTCGCGGGAGTACCCGTATCTGTCATATAACGGAAAACTCGTCCTGCTCGTCAACAGCGACCAGTCCCGGGCGCGCGCGCTCGACTTTCACGGCAACCAGGCGGGCGAACCCGTTTCCGGGCGCTTCCTGACGGTCATCGCCTTTTCGAAGGGAACGGATATCGCGGCCCTTGGCTTCCTTGACGGAAGCTACCATGTGATCGACTCGACGGGAAGGCGGCTGCTGAGAGCCAGAACGGGCGGCGGCACCCTCGTAAAGAGCATCGCGGTATCGCCCTCGGGAACGTATGTCGCGCTCCACTATGGGAACGAGAAGGGAGATTACATCGCGCTCATCGACACCGCGGACGGCAGTGCTCGAGCCTCGGCGCTCTCACGGGTACACGTTGCCCGGACGGCGCTTACCGTTCTGGATGATGGCACCGCGGCCGTACTCGATTACAACAGGATTCTGATCGTGAATCGGAAGGCAAGGCCCACGGCGGCGATAAAAATCCCCGCCGCACGTACCGGTATGGCATCGCTCGACCGCGACGGCGGCGTCTATGTCGCCGGGTATACAAGGTCCGAAGGCGGCGCCCAGGCGCTCGCGTTCCTCCCCGACGGCACCATGCTCTTCGCCCGGAACTTTCCGATGGAATCGTACCTGCAGGCCTCGATCGAGACGTCGGTCATGTTTCTGCGAGGCTCTCAAACGCTGTATTGCTATAGTCTTCATCATCGATAGACCGCATCACCGACTCCAGAATGACGACGAGCCCGCCGTTGCCCCGCTTTCGCGCCCCCTTGGCCAGTATGACGCACCTGCTACGGGCCGCCTCTCTCGCCGCATCGCGACGTGCGGGCACCATGTCATCCGCCCTTTCGCGCAGAAGCTTCATGATCGCGTACACCCTGAACCTGTCCATCCCCCAGTGCCGCCGCGAAAGCTGGTCATCGTGCCCGCCGTGTTTCACCACGAGCTTTTCG
>JBFZEY010000087.1:0-6507 GCA_041306625.1 Spirochaetota bacterium
TTATGTAACGGTTGAAAAAGTCGAATACGACTTTTTCAACAACCTGTTAAATAGTGAATTCTTACCTGGGTGCGAAATTGGCTCAAGGGCAAGCAGGTTTCAGGTTTCTCGTCGCAAAATGACATTTTCTACTCGGATAACTTTTCCACTATGATAAAAGTCAAGCACTTTTTTCCACAATGCCCTCCTTTCTATTTTTATCCAATATTTTTCGATACTGAATAATTTTTTTGTTGAATAAATTTTCCTCCTTATCCCGGTATTCCACTCCACTAATCAACATCCGTCTCATAACACCGCATAGTTTTCTAATAAGGGCAATCCGTGCTCTGCCAGCTCCACGGCGCTCTTTCAAGCTGTCGTAAAAGCTTCTGAGTTGTGGCGAAGCGTCAGCGACCTGAACCAGGGTTTGAGTAAGAATCGTTCTTGTCAGCTTTCGAGATTCCTTGTTGATATGACCGTGTCGTTCTTTGCCGCCCGAATCTGAACATTGCGGTACCAAGCCTAGGTAGGTATTCATTTTTCGAGTTGACTTAAACCGACTAATATCACCGATGTCGGCGAGAAAAGCCAAGGCAACAAGAGGTGTTATGCCGCGGATGGTAATGAGCAATTCTACCTGCTTTTGGAAGTCTGCACCCGCAAGGAGTATCTCGCGGTTAATCACCTCCTTGCGCTCAAGCAGGTTCTGTAGGAGCTCAAGTTCGCCGGTGATGATTAGGATACTAGCTCTCGTTAAATCGTAGTTTTGAATGACCGCAAGGCCTCCATCTGTTTTCAATAGCTTGTTCCTTTCCCCCACTTCCAGCTTGATCCCGTTCTCAACCAAGAGAGCCTGAATACCGTTTTTCAGCATGCGGATCTGACGGTTTAGCAGATTGTAGTACGTAAACAACCTTCGTAATTCGCGTACCGTGGCGGATGGCTTGTAGATCGTGGGTAGTCCGAACTCTCCGGTCACCATGTACACCCACAAGGCTTTGGCCATGTTGCGGGTTCAACACCGAAATCGTTGAATACGCCTTGTGCCGGTCAATACCATGAAAACGTTCCATCGTCTCCTCCTCCGCTTTTCCCGCCTGGGATGTAGGGATCGGATACCTTGATGGTTATGCATTCCATTCCACTATTCAGCATCGCAAAAGCGTGCTATTTTATTGGTACGAAGAAGCATGATAAGACCGACTAAACCTATCAACGTGGTCGTTTGCCAGAATACTGGCGGTCGCCACAGAAAAGTCACCGGTCACATACTGCCCTTTCCCTTTCCTGGCGGGTAGGCAAAGAGTAGTATAAAGTCGCACCACTACTGTGGTGAATCCTGCTTTATTAAACATACTCACCAAGGATCGCTCCTTGGCTTGTATCATAATAACCTATCATTCTATGAAACCTGCTTCTTCTGTCGCATTTTTATATGTTCATTCCGGATAGTATAAAAAATAATGAAACTGGCAACAGCCGAAAAAAAGCACCACACTGAAACCAGGTATTTATAAAAAAACACAGCTGAAATAATAAACGATACTCCCAAAATAATACCGAGAATATTTGTGTTTTTTATGCTCGAAACAAAAAATGGGACTAACGTAGCAATCAGATATAAAGCGGTAGCAACTGACTTAAACGGTTCATTATTATTGCTGATGTAGGCTATATGCAGAAAACTGACTTCCGCGTGCGTGGGAAATATTAGCAGGCTGTAAGTGGAATAGGAGGCTGCTGCCGCGCCCACTACCAGCAGAAATATCAGGATTCTTTTACGGATTTTGTGTCTTTCCAAAAGCAGAACTGAAAGCGGCACCAGGATTGGCCAGAGGATCTGAGCCATTAGTAAAAAGACTGTGGTCATAACTGCCTGTAAACCTGCAAACTGTGGTTTAGTTATGACCAGCCACAATATACCTTCCGCAAACTGCTGAACACCGAAAAATATTGGAAAACTGGCAAACCCTATTTGTGATGGTTTATGCACTTTTCTTACGGTTTCAATGCCCGTGAACGTTAGCAACACGCTTGCTGTAAAACTTGCACCTGCTGAGAAACACATTTTATTATCCTTTCAAGTAAAGAACTAATAGGAATTACCATTTTTGCGGGAAACAACATTTTGTGGCGGGAATAATATTTAAACCCGTCGCTTGAAATATTTTTCCGCTTATAGATTTTTCTTTTCAGTTTTCGTACACGGCAACGCCGGATCCATCACTATGGTCTTTGAACTAGCATTTGTCAAACAAAACTGTATGAAATATTTTTTTTCCACGCCTTTCCTTGACAAACGTATATTAAATGCTGATTGTCGTAGATGAAACACCGCACCGGCCGAAGGCGGCGATAGGCATGATCTTCACAATTGCTGTTCTTTACCCGAGCGAGTGGCGCTGCTTTATGTGCACCGGATCACTTGAAGACAAAAGCAGGGAGAAACATCATGGTCAAGGTATTTACTTTGCTGTTCTCGGCCATTTTTGCCGTGGCATCTGTGGGCGGCTATGGTCTTCTCAACGCAAAGATCTTAGCCGGGGAAAGGCAGATCTCCGCCGGCCAGAAAGAAGTGGATAAAGGACAACCCGCACTCGATATAGGAAAGTCAAAACTTGAGGCAGGCAAGATAGAGTTGGCTGAGGGAAAAGCCGAATATGAAAACGCCCATGCCAACCTATTCCTGGTGTTCCTGGATCAACTATTCAATGGCGGAAAGGGCTTCGAGGACGGCAGGAAAAAAATTGCCGAAGGAGACAAGTGGGTTGCCCAGGGAGAGGCTCGGATCATCGCAGGAGAAAAAAAACTCGCCGCAGGGGAATTGGAACTGTACCGGGGGATTATGCAATTGAAAATCGCAAAAGGCGTACGCAACGCCTGCGCGCTGATCGCCGTATTTTTCGGCGGTCTTTCGATTGGGCTCGCAATCCTATGGAGGCGATCACTGGCACTGGTCTTTGCCCACCCAGCAAAAAAAATTCCATAAAACCGTGTAGGAAATTGTTAGGCGTTGAAGCGTTCCCTGATTCGCAACGACGCTACCTTGAGCATCACCAGGTGCCCGGCGCTGTCGAGGTCCGGGCCGGATGCTGTGCGATCCTTGCAATATTCTGTCCGGAAGGTAGTGCCGACTGGTCGTCAAGGCTTCCTCCCGGTGATGCTCGTGATTGTGCAATTCCACGCTCACGCAAGCGCCATAACCCGATTGACTGCAGGATTCTCTACCCATGCCTGATTCAAACAGGCGGTGTCAGTGAATCCCCGAGGCATGTCAAGCTTTGTCGGCGAGCCTGCTTGATACCGCGTTCCCGATGCTGTTTCCCAAGCCCTCAAAGAACTTGATCAAATCTGCCGTGTAACGGTCGGGTTGGAAATCGTTAAGCTGCAGGAGCCCGATAATCGCGGCGCCGGCCCGCAAGGGGATGAGCGCGACGGATTCGTAGCCTTCACCGTTGCAGCGGTTACGGGTTTTCGACTGTCTGTCCGCCTCAGTCGTCGTTGCCAGCAGGCGCGAGGTGCTATTCGTCCAGAAACTGCCGCCTTCAGTGAAGAAAGGCATGGAAGGGTCGGTTCTGCCGCGAATTATATTTCCGCACATGCACTCCAGGACCGGGATACCTGCGGAATCGCACATAACGGTGCCTGCCGCATCGTATCTGCAAATCAGACGCTCTGAGCGGACGAAATCCTCGGAAAGACCGTCCGCATGGAAGTAGGGGAAGTCATCGCCCGCGGTGAGACGTATGGCAACAGCATCGATGGCTAGAAACCCCTTGATGGTGAACACGATGCTGCGAACAAGATCTTCGATCGAGCTGACGTTGTTCAGGAGATCGAGAATATCCCGGTTCAGGTCTTCCCGTTTCTCATTTCCTTCTTCCTTATGCCATGAACCACATTCGCATGTTCGCTTCTGAAAGAAATATGACTGGCGGAAAAAAATTCGAGACGGTGAACGTTTCCGCACCTGCGTACCAGGTAATACATCCAGAATTGGAGGACCGAGTGAACCGTCTCGAATTTTTTTCTGCCATAGGAGTATTCCAGAAGCCAACATGCGAATGTATATGAATGAAAAATGATTATTCGCGCGCACATCGCGAAACTTGCCGCCGTAGGACTTTGCCCTACGTCCATCCGCATTAACCCCTACCTTCCAATCAGTCGCCTTCCTGCCGTCAACGCCCGTATTTCCCGGTATCTTCAAACGAAGGCGGATACTCCGTCTCGAATCGAGGGAGGCAATAATGCATTCATCTCCGAACCCGTGGCTTGCGATCCGCCTTATCTTTCCAGTCTTCGTTTCGGCATTTCTTTTTTCCTGCCCGGTCGACGCTCCGGACGTATCCGACGACACCGGGATTACCATCGCCATAGGCGATGACATAAACGCCCGAACGCTGGCTCCCCCGACCGACATGGTCGCGGCAAAATATACGATTACCGGGAATGGACCGGGCGCAGCGACCTTCACGGCCGTGACTACGGGCGCGCCTGTCAACAAAACAGGCCTGACCATCGGCAGTTGGACCATCACCGTCGAGGCTTCGAACGCAGCGGGAACCGTGATCGGCTCGGGATCGGGAACGGCCGAATTGAGCAACGGGGTCAAGACGGCCGTTACGGTTACCGTCTCCCCCGTTTCGGGTACAGGGACGCTTTCCCTTGCCATCACGTGGCCGGTGGGTCAAATCGCCGTTCCCACCATCAACGCGAGCCTGATCCCGGTACTCGGAAGCGCTCAGCCGATCGTCTTCGCGATCGCGGGGACCGGTGCGGCGTATTCCAACGCCGCGCTCGCGAACGGCTACTATACTCTCAGCTTTACCCTGCTTGACGGGGGGATAAACGTAGCCGGGGCGGTCACCGTCGTGAGGATCGTGACCGGGCAGACAACCAGCGGCATACTCGGACGCCGCGGGTCGGACCGCGTTAGCCGTCATAGGTCTCGGCGCGGGGGAACTCGGCGGGCTCACCATCCTTCCGGGACTCTATAAATGGGCGGGAGCGGTTTCCGTCACGACGGACGTCACCTTGAAAGGAGGACCGTACGACGTTTGGATATTCCAGGTAGACGGAGCGCTTGCACTCGCGGCGTCGATTTCCATCCACCTGACCGGAGGCGCCAATCCCAGGAATATCTACTGGCAGACCCTTGGCGCGGTAGGTCTCGGCGCCAATTCCAATTTCGCCGGCACGGTGCTTTCCAACGCTGCGGTGGGGATGGGAGCGGGTGCCACGATGACAGGCAGGCTATTCTCGACGACCACGGTTACCCTTGGGGCAGGAAGCAATTTAACCCAATCGACGCCGTGAGATGATGGATTCGACTCTTGAGAGAAAAGGAGAAATATCGATGCGCAACCCTGATTCGATCCTGGCATGGGCTCCGATCGCCCTGCTCGCGCTTATCGCGCTGGCGACAGGATGTACCAATCCCGAAGACGAGAATGCTGCCCTCGAGGTCATATCGACCTTCCCGGACAACCATGCGACGGGTGTCTCTATCAACGATACGATCAGCGCGAAATTCAACAAGAGGATGGATATCGCCACGATGAATTCCCTGAATTTCACGCTGACCGACGGCGGGTCTACCGTGACGGGCACCGTGACCTACAACGCGCCGAACCACACCGTGGTCTTCGCCGCGAGCGAAAATCTCGCGGTCAATACGAAATACACGGCTACGGTGAAAAAGGAGTCGGCGGACCTTGGCGGAACCGAGATGACGGACGACAAAGTGTGGACGTTCACCACGTCTCCGGCCGGCCAGGGTCCGGCGCCGGTCAAGCTCGGTACGTCCGGCAACTTCGTCGTATTGGCGAAATCGGGCATTTCGACCGTTCCGGCCTCGGTCATAACCGGCGATATCGGACTGAGTCCCGCCGCGGAATCGTTCATGACGGGCTTCTCCCAGACGAAAGCGACGGGATATTCGACGTCACCGCAAGTCGTCGGAGCCTTGTATGCCGCGGACATGACTCCGCCCACCCCCATCAACATGACGGTGGCCATCACCGACATGGAAACCGCCTATACGGATGCCGCCGGGCGGGTCACTCCCGATTTTCAGGACCTGGGCGGCGGGACTATCGGGGGTTTGACGCTTTACCCGGGCCTTTATCGTTGGGGAAGCTCCGTCAATGCCACTTCGGACTTCACTATTTCGGGCGGCGCCAACGACGTCTGGATATTCCAGATATCGGGCAACCTGGTCGCAAGCAGCGGGATACATGTCATTTTGAGCGGAGGGGCGCGCGCCAAGAACGTTTTCTGGCAAGTCGGTGGATACGCGACCTTGGGTACTTCATCGGGTTTCGAGGGGATCATCCTTTGCCAGACATCTATCGCGATCAACACCGGGGCATTATTGAACGGACGGATGATGTCACAATCTGAAATCGCGCTGGAACAGTCGACGGTAACGGAACCGTCCCGGTAACGGGACCGCTTGCGGGCATCAATCCCGCGGGAGATTGTTTCCGGAATGTTTCATTCCCGGGTGGGCAGCCGGGAAAG
>JBFZEY010000088.1:0-2669 GCA_041306625.1 Spirochaetota bacterium
GGAGACCTCGCCGTCATCGCCGAAACGCTCGCCGTCGCGCGCGGCTGCGTTGTGGTGGTTACCGGGAAGGAAGACATCGTCGTCGGAAACGGCGCGCGCTATCTCGTTAAAAACGGCCACGAGATGATGTCGCGCGTGGTCGGGACCGGCTGCATGGCGGCGTCGGCAATCGGCACTTTCGCCGGCGTATGCCCGGAAGATCTGCCGCGCGCGGCGGCCGCGGGGCTGGTATGTTTCGAGGTGGCGGCCGAGATGGCGGTCAGGGACGCACTGGGTCCGGGTACCTTCAAGGAGCGGCTCTTTGACAGCATCGCCTCGCTTTCGGAAAAAGACATAACGGCCAGGCAAAGGGTATCGGGATGAGGGGTTATTATTTCATCACCGACTCGGGTCTCAGCCTCGCCGGTAACCTCGCGGATGTGCGTGCGGCGGTCGCAGTTGGAGTGACGGTCGTGCAGTACCGCAACAAATCGAATATCACCCGAGACATGTACGAGGAGGCGCTGCTCATTAAAGGAGTCTGCGGCGGGAGCGCGAAGTTTATCATCAACGACCGCATAGACATCGCGCTCGCGGTGGACGTGGACGGAGTGCATATAGGACAGGAGGACATGCCGTACGACCAGGCCCGGCGACTGCTCGGTCCGGATAAAATTATCGGCGTAACGGTGCATGACCTCGACGAGGCGCTCGAAGCGGAAGCGGCAGGCGCCGACTACCTGGGCCTAAGCCCCGTCTTCGCGACCGGCACCAAGGACGACGCCGGCGCGCCCTGCGGGACTGGACCAATCAGCTACATCAAGAACAATTGCCGTATTCCCGTCGTCGCAATAGGCGGGATAGCTCTCTCCAATGTCGACGAGGTTGTCGCCGCGGGCGCCGACATGGTCTGCGCCATCTCGGCCGTCGTTACGAAACCGGACGTTGCCGCGGCGATACTGGAGTTTCAAAGGAGGTACAAATTATGACACAGTTTGAATACGCTGAAAAAGGACTTGTCTCCCCGGAAATGAAAGCGGTGGCGGCAAAAGAACCGCGTACCGCCGAAGAGATACGGGACGATGTCCGCGATGGTTACACGGTGATTTTAAAGAGCGACCTGCACGACTGCGTACCGGTCGGCATCGGGAAAGGGCTTACAATTAAAATAAACGCGAACATCGGCACCTCGGGCTACAATGCCGATCCCGAAATGGAGCTTCAGAAACTGCGCGCCGCCGTGTATTACGGGGCCGACGCGATGATGGACCTCTCGACGGGCGGGGACATCCGCGCAATGCGGAAAACGGTGATAGCCGAGTCGCGCGTGCCCGTGGGGACGGTACCCATCTACGAGGCGATCGTCAGACAGCCCGATGTATCGAAGATATCCGAGGACGATTTCCTGGAGAGCGTCCGCACGCACATAGAAGACGGGGTCGACTTCATAACGGTTCACTGCGGGGTTACGCGAAGCTGCATCCCGCTCCTCGACGGGCGCATCATGGGCGTCGTATCGCGCGGCGGGAGCTTCCTCGTGAAATGGATGCTGCACCACGGAAAGGAAAACCCGCTCTATACCCGGTATGACGAAATACTCACGATGGCCAAACGGCACGATGTGACCTTGAGCCTGGGCGACGGCCTGCGTCCGGGATGCCTCGCCGATGCAACGGACGCGGCGCAGATCGAGGAACTTAAAACGCTCGGGCTTCTCGCGCGTCGGGCCCGCGAGGCCGGTGTGCAGGTGATGATCGAGGGGCCGGGGCACGTTCCGCTGCACATGATCAAGGAAAACATCGAGCTTCAGAAGAAGTACTGCGACGGGGCCCCGTTCTACGTCCTGGGACCGCTCGTCACCGACTGCTCTCCGGGCTACGACCATCTCTCGGGCGCGATCGGCGGGGCGCTGGCCGCGTGGTACGGCGCGGACTTCCTCTGCTACCTCACGCCGATGGAACACCTGGGCCTTCCTGACGTGAAACACGTAGTGGACGGTGTGATCGCCTCGAAGATCGCGGCGCACGCGGCGGATGTGGCGCGGGGGCTTGCCGGCTCGCGTGAGCGAGACGACGCGATGTCGCGCGCGCGTTCCAATCTGGATTGGGACTCAATGTACCGCCTGGCCTTCAATCCCGAGCGGGCCCGCGAGCTGCGCAGGGACACGAAGCACGACGACGCCGAGGTGTGTACCATGTGCGGCGATTTCTGCTCGGCGAAGATCAACCGTGAATGCAGGGAGAAATACCACCAATGAAAATTTCCGAGATAGGCGGCGAGTTCGCTCTCATCAACCGGCTGATGTCGAAGACTCAGGCCGATCCGGCCATTATAAAAGGGGTTGGTGACGACTGCGCCGTGCTCGCGTATACTGCGGACAAATATCTTGTCGTGACCACCGACATGATGGTGGAGAACAGCCATTTCGCCTCGAAATGGTTCACCCCATTCCAGGTGGGGAAAAAGCTCATGGAGGTGAATGTCTCGGACGTGGTCGCCATGGGAGGAGTCCCGCGTTTCGCCTTCATCTCGGTCGCGCTGACCAGGGACACCGAGGTGGAATACATGGACGAACTCTACAGGGGCATATATGCATCAGGGGAAAAACACGGTGTTCACCTCACAGGCGGTGACACCACTCACGGGAACGAGATCGTGCTCAATCTTGCGCTCATCGGCGAGGTGGAAAA
>JBFZEY010000089.1:0-3672 GCA_041306625.1 Spirochaetota bacterium
TTCCGCGGGCCAGACAACCAGACGCACCGGAAGGAGGTTTCTCTTTGCAAGGGGAACGATCGATTTGCGGTATTTATCAGTAAGCAGGCCAACCTGCGCCGTGGTCACGCCGACCGAGACATACTGCTGACCCGCGGCTTCGAGCAGACGGTATGCCTCTCGTAGAGGATACTGCGTCGCCATGGCAGTCAGTTGCTTGGCGGCTGATTCGGCCACATACCCGGTCAACTCCCCGCTAACGGCATCGCGGCCGATTTTCCCTCCCGCGGGGTCGGGAGTCTCTCTTGTGATGCCGGCAAGCGTAAGGGCCACGGAGTTACCCACCCCGGTGTGAGCGGAGATGTGAAGGACGAAAATCGGATGTTCCGTGGAGATCGCGTCCAGTTCCGCCCGCGTGGGATAGCGTTTTTCATCGATCATGGTGTCGTCGAAACCGAAGGCCAGGATCCACCGGCCCCGTGGAGTAGCGGCGGCTTTTGCGCGCAGGAGGGCATACCCCTCATCGAGCTTTTTAACGGCCCCGATGGGCGGACTGTTGAAGTCGACAGCCAGAAGGCTCAGGCCCGAACCGGGGAAATGACTGTGGGAGTCAATGATGCCCGGCATCATGGTTTTACCCTGCAGATCGACCACCTTCGTACCGCTATCGATGAATTTTCGCGCCTCCGAAACGCTGCCGGTCATCAGGATGCGGTCCCGCTCCACGACCACCGCCTCGGCGACGGCGCCTCGCGCATCCATGGTCAGAATCCGGCCGTTGATGAAGGCCTGCCGGGAGGGCGGGTGGACGTAGCGCTGGGTCAGATACAGGCCGCCTCCCAGGGCCGCGAGAAGGACCACGACAACGGCACCGGCGATGATTATCATGATAGTCTTGATTCTCGTACGCATGTGTTTCCTCCATCGAACAGGATTTGCGCGGCGATCAATGCGCGTTCGAATTTTGCTATAAGCGCATTATTGCTTATGAATAGGGGAATTTACTCCCTCTCTCATGAGACCGCGTATCGGAAACTGCCCGTTACTTCTCGGCCTCCAGCACTGCGTTCTTCACCCGATCCATGTCCGCCGGATAATGCCGTGATCCGAGCCAGAAAAGGAAGGCCGCCGCGAAACCTGATAACGCCACCATTATAAGCGCCGCCTTGAGCCCGGCCGCGCCTCCCCCCATCGCGTCGGAGATGGCGCCGACCAGGATCGGCCCCCATCCGCCGCCCAGGACGATCATGCATAATACCGCCATCCCCCACGAGGTCCCCTTAAGTGCCGGCATCACCACATCCTGGGAGACCGCGCTGAGTGCCGGCGTTCCCACCATCACCAGTATCCCGTACAGCACGCCGAGCACATACCCCGCGTCCCGCATGTCTAGAAGCAGCGCCGCGATGAGCACCGCCGCCGCGAGCCCGTCACCCGCCATCGCCAGCAGCATGCGCGCCTTGCGGTTCCGTTTCTGCCAGATATCGGAGAGCGCCCCGCCGAGGATCGCGCCGACGATTGCCATCATCATGATCAACCCGGCAAGCATTCCCGCCTTGTCCTCGGCGATCTCCCTGCTCCGCATGAAAAACGCCGAAAGCCACACCAGTATGGAGAAGGTCATGATGTTGCGCACCCCGTAGCCGATGTACATCCATTTAAGCGACGGAATTTTGAAAAGGGACAGCGCGGATGAAACGAAGCCTATTTTATTCCCCCGTTCGTCCATGTGATGGACGGTCTTGTAGTCGCGCATGAAAAACGCGAGAATGCCGAGGGTGATACCCGGCACCGCAAAAACGTAGAAGGGCGTGCGCCATCCCCCGTAATTCTTGGAGAGATATCCGCCCAGGATCACGCCAAGCGCCGCGCCGATCGGTATGACCAGGTTGAAAACGCCCATCACCTTTCCACGCGATTCCGGCGGGTAGACCGCCGAGAGCATCGCCGTTCCCCCGGAGGAAAAACCTGACTCACCCACCCCGACGAGCACGCGGGGAATTAGCACCCCTGTGAAACTCCGGCCCAGGCCGGTGACATAGGTGAACACGCTCCAGAAAATCGCCATGAGGGCCACGGCCTTGCGCCGGCTCCATCGGTCCACAAGGTACGCGACCGGTACCGAAAAAAACGCCATACTCAGCAGGAACACCGTATGCAGGGAACCCGCCTGCATGTCGCTCAGGCCAAGGTCGATCTTCATGGGCTCCAGCACCGCCGAGAGCACCTGGCGGTCCATATAATTTACCATGTAAAGCAGCGAACAGATGATGAGAATGTAGTGAGCCCTCCATCCCCCGATTTTGTACTCATTCCCTTCGGAACCTTCTTTCATTATCCACCTCTTGGATTGTTTATTTCCGGGAAATTGTCTTTCCCGTTTCGACCCGAAATTGTCCCGCTTTAAGTTGAAATTACCGACTGGTGCTTTTCCGCTTGCCTCCGGCAAGCTCTTCAGTCAGCGGAGTAACAATTTTTTGCGGCGGGCGCCCTGAAGACGAAAAGGCGGGACCGGCCAATCGCCGGCCCTGCTTCACGCACAAGACCCGCACGCGCAGCCCAGGAACGCGTGTACCTTGTTCTTTATAACGGCCTCCCTGCCGGGTACGCTCAGCACGTCGCACTCGGAGCCGAGTATGAAGGGGTGGCCCGTCTCTTTCATTCGCCAAACAAGTTCACCCGCCATGGCCACGGCATCCTCCCGGGAGAACTCATCGGAGTAAAACTTCTTCGTAGGCATATTGCCGTAGATTACGATATCCTTTGGAATAAGCCTCTCGTCCTCCCAGAGTTTCCGGGAGCTGCCCAGGCTTATCATGACGGGATTGAGGGACACAAACCGGGAGATCATGGCATCGTCCAGCTCCCCGCAGTCGTGGAAAACGAGGTCCACCTCCGCGCCGTCCAGGAAATCCTTGATCTTCCTATTGTTGTCAATAACGCACCGGTCGAACACGTCCGACCCCTCGCGTATCTGTTTCGGCGAGAAATAGACGCTGTTCGCCGCGGGCTCGCACATGATGATGGCCCGGGCGCCCGCGTCGATCTGCCTCCGCAAATAGTGGATGATCATCTGCACCGATAGCTCCAGAAGCGAGTCCAGAATCCCTACGGCCGGATCCCGGCCGGCGTCGATTCCCATACCCTTCATGTAGACCGCGGTGATGGGGTCGTCCATGAGCTTGGTCACCAGGGAGAACGGCCCGATGCACATGCCCATGGGGAACAGTTCGGTATTCTCAATGATATACCGTATAGCCCCGCAGGTCGCGCGCATCCGCGCGTTATCGCTCCTGGATATTTTTACCGCGATCGAGGCGATCTCGTCCGGCGCCGGGGCGTTATGGAAATGATACTTTTCAATATCTTCATCCGGAACGCCCATGGCCTCGAGCATCACCGCCTTTTCAATTCTCAGGTCCATGAGGGGCATGGCCAGCGCCGTATCGAACCGCCGGGCCGTCTCCTCGATCACCATCCCGAGCCTTTCGCCGTCGTTTACGATCGCTTCGTGGTCTTCCTTCTCGTGCAGCACGATGTCGGCTCCGATGGGAACGGCATGGCTTGAATTTGCGAGCTCAATGAAAAACTTCCTGCTCATGTTTATCTCCCTGTGCGAACCTCGCCGGCATCAACCGAGAAGCTGCGCCGCCATATCGACGGCCGTCGCCGCGTCGGCCGAGTACGCGTCCG
>JBFZEY010000090.1:0-5833 GCA_041306625.1 Spirochaetota bacterium
GGCCGCATTCGGCCAGGAGCAGCTCTGCTACGGAATCTACGATCCCGACAACACGCCCACGCAGCGGGCCGCGGCGATTGCGGCGAACATGAGGCGCCACGCTCCGGACTTCGCGCGTTTCGCGTCAGAGCCCGTGACCTCGGAGGCGTGCGTGGTATACGACAAGGACAACTCCCGCGTTCTGAAAGAACAGTATCTCTCGAAGGGAATTTACCTGACGCCGGCTCCGTTTATGCAGGTCGGTTATGACCTCGAAATGGCGCGCCATTTCGTTCCCTACGCCGTTTTTAACGTCAGCGCCGACGTAAAGAGCGCGCGCAGCGTCGATTTATCGCGCTATAAAATCATCAGCCTTCCGCTGTACCAGATGGCCGATCCTGAATTCATTGAGCGCCTACAGGACTGGGTGCGCCAGGGCGGCACGCTGGTCCTCGGCTGGAGGGCCGGTGCGCGTGACATGAAAAATCATGCCGCACAGATCGAGCTTCCTGGCGTTTTTGCCGGTCTGGCCGGAGTGCGGATCAAGCGATTCGAGTCGCTTAACGCGACGAAGGTCGGGATCCGCGTCGGTATTATTCCGGCAAAGGGCGAGGCGTGGGCCGAGATCGTGGAGCCGGTAACGGCGAAACCGATCGCCTGGTACCGCGACCGTAAAAAGCATTACAGGGGCGAGCCGTGCGTGACGGTCAACGAGTACGGCCGGGGAAGCGTATATTATTTCGGCACCTCTCCCGATCCTACGGCGATTTTCTTCCTGTACAGGAAGATCCTGAAAAAGGCAAGGGTCGAGCCGCGTTTCAGGGGCATGGGAGTCGAGGTGGTAAGACGAACGACCTCTGACGGTGGAGCTATGGATGTGGTATTAAACCACACCGCGTCCCACCGGTGGTTCGGTTTACGCAGAATAGAGCCGTACGGCGTTCGATTTATTGAGCGGCCGAAAAAATAAAAGCGAGGGGAGTGTTCTTTCCCCTCGCAGTGATGCAACGGTTTGCCTTCTGTCCGGTCCGCCGGTTATTTGATGAACTGCTTCGATTTCAGGATGCAGATCACCGACTGGGACATCTCCTCGGGGGTTATCCGGGCTACGTTGAATGTAATATCATAGGATGACGGGTTTTTTGCGTCGAACTTGAGGTACTGGGTCAGGAAGTCGTGGCGTTCGCGGTCCTTGCGCTCCACCAGCCTCTCAGCCTCGAGCCGGTCCTTGATGCCGGCGGTTTCCATCACCTTCTGAATGCGGTAGGCGGCCGGTGCCACCAGCTTGATGTGAATGCCGTACCTGAGCGAGCGGGTGATCATGACGCCGGCGCGCCCCACGATGATGGACCTGCCGTGTATCGAAAGGCTGCGGATGGTCTGCACCAGCTTCTGGTAGACCGAAACCTGCGGCGGGTAGTCGGTGAGCACCGATCTCCAGAATTCACTGATCTCTTCCCTGCGCTTGGTGTCGATGGTTTCGCACAGGGCCTCGGCGATATTGTGGTCCGAGCATATCTTGTCGATGAGCTCTTTGTCGTAGGACTTCCAGATATCGGTGCTTTCGTATTTGTTCAGGGCCTCGGCGAGGGCGTCGGCGATCGCGACCGCATTACATCCGTATTCCCGCGAGATCGTGATAAACGGCCTCGGTTCCTGCTTCTCGACAAATTTCACTTTCTGATTTTCCCAGAGTTTCAACTGCTTCTGGATTGATTTTTCAAGTGTGGATCCCTTGATGTAGCTGCTCATGTGGCACCTCGTTATGATGGCGGTTGCAAGAACATGGTAATCAGCGTGAACCATCCGGCTGCATCATCATGGTGCCGCATGATTCCACTAAAAACTGAATACTGAATAATAATCATATAAATATGTGACCCAAAATTATAATTAGTTTTATATTAATCAATAATTTTCTTAACGAAATTGGTATTAATTTTCATAATGTATGTCTGTGAATGACGATGGTGAAGAGGACTTTCCTGCCTAAATAAAATTTTTCAGCAACTCGATAACAGCCGCGTCGATGGTGCCGAAACGCCGCTTTAGGTCCTTTTTTACCGCTTCCACCTGGGGGTCGGGCCTGAAATCCGCAAGAAGCCGGTATATGCCAAGCCGCCGTCCGATAATAAAGCTTTCCCGCTCGTCTTCGCTCATGCCGAGATAACGGTCGATCGTCGCGAGTATGTGCGCCCGCTCACCGGGCATCGTTCCCTCGACGTCCTCGAGCAGGTTCATCATGTGGTCGCTGGCAACGGTGCTGGTGATATCGCCCAGGCTTTCGATAAAGAGTCGGATCTCCCGCACCTTGTCGTCCTCGGAAAGGGGTGTCCATTCGTTGCGCGATATGAGGTCGAACAGGGGCGTGCCGGGGAGGGGCACCGTGCTGCGAAGGCGTATGAAGGTCGGGTTGATCGCGCTGAGCACACGCGCGGATTCGATCGCGTTTTCGCGGCTGTGTTCCGCTCCACCGATTCCCGGCATGAAGTATTCCGAGAGATCGAAGCCCGCCTCAACGACCTTCTGGCCGGCGAGTATCTGCTCTTCGGCCGTGACGCCCTTGGAGATTATAGAGAGCACCGGGTCGCAGCCGGACTCCATCCCGATATGGAGGCGGGTGAGGCCCGCCAGCCGGAGTTCCCTGAGTTCATCGACGGTCTTCTTGCTGACAGTTTTCGCGCGCGCGTACGAAGTGACGCGGTCGATAAACGGAAACCTCGACCTTAGATGGCTCAGGACCTCCACCAGGTCGGCGGTCTTCATGATGAGCGAATTGGCGTCCTGTAAAAAGACCGTGCGCATACCGTAGTGCATCCAGAACGCGACCTGCCGGTAATAGGATTCTGGAGTCGGGTCGTCACCACGCGCCTTCGCCACCGCCGCTTCGCTCAGTAGCCCGCCCAGGCCGAGCTGTGCGGAGGACTCGGCGAGCCTGAGCGCGATGGCATGCATGTTGTCGATGTCTCCCTTGATCTCATCCACACCGCGGCGCGAAAACTCGGCGTCGCGGTAGGTTGAGCAGAACGCACAGCGGTTCCACGGGCAGTTGCGCGTGATCCGAAGCAGGATGCTGTACGCCTCGCTGGGGGGCCTTATGGGACCCATCTCGAATGCATGGTTCATGGTGTACCGGTACTTGTCGTCGTGTATGAATGGGTCGGGGACCCTTATGACAAGTAAACAAATCCGGTTGTATCCGGCTACCATAAAATGATCCGGGCTACGTCTTCATCGGGCGATGGCCCTCATAAAAAGAATTTGACACGAAAGGGGCCGAGGCGCCGTAATAGGCACTACTTCAGGCGAGGAGACGCATCAGATGAGCGATGAGATTAACGACCTGGTACGCCAGCGTATCGAGAAAATAGAGCAGTACAGGCAGAAAGGCATCAATCCCTATCCGTCGCGCTACCGGCGCACGCACGCCGCCGAGCAGGCGAAAGGCGAATTCAAAGAGAATGAAAAACCACAGGTAAGCGTGGCCGGGAGGTTGCGCTCGAAACGGGTTATGGGCAAGGCCTCGTTCGCCCATCTCGAGGATCAGTCCGGCACCGTACAGCTCTACGCGCGCAGGGACGATATAGGCGAGGAGAGCTATGATCTGTTCAAGTCGCTCGACCTGGGCGACATCGTCGGCATCGAGGGTTTCGTCTTTAAGACCAACCAGGGGGAGATCAGCATCCACGTCGAAAAGCTTACGCTGCTGGCCAAATGCATCCGCCCGCTTCCGTCGGTAAAGGAGAAGGACGGCGTACTCTTCGACGAGTTTGCCGACCGGGAGATGCGCTACCGCCAGCGCTACGTGGATCTCATCGTCACACCGAAGACGCGCCAGGACTTCATCATGCGCAGTCGGATAATCACCGGTATGCGCGAGTTCCTCACGCACCGCGGTTATATCGAGGTCGAGACGCCGATGATGCAGGCCATACCGGGTGGCGCCGCCGCGCGTCCGTTCATCACGCACCATAACGCCCTGGACATAGATCTCTATCTACGCATCGCCCCCGAGCTGTATCTGAAGCGCCTGCTGGTGGGCGGGTTCGAGAAGGTGTTCGAGCTCAACAGGAACTTCCGCAACGAGGGCATTTCGACGAGGCACAATCCCGAGTTCACCATGCTCGAACTTTACGAGGCGTACGCCGATTACGAGACGATGATGCAGATCGCCGAGGAGATGGTATCGGAGCTGGCGGCGAAGCTTCTGGGGTCAATGAAGCTCGAGTACCAGGGGTCGATGATCGACCTGGCGCCGCCATGGCAGCGGGCCTCTTTCGTCGAGCTGATCAAAAAATACTCCGGGATCGATTTCGCTTCAATTGCGTCGGTCGATGAGGCGCGTCGCGCGGCCGAATCGATCGGAATCAAGGCACCCGAGAAGATGGGCAAATGGGAAATAGCGGGCGAGGTCTTCGAGGAGAAGGTCGAACCCAATCTTGTGCAGCCGGTCTTCGTGACCGACTATCCCCGGGAGCTTTCGCCTCTTTCAAAGTCGCGCGAGGACGATCCCGATTATGTTGAACGCTTCGAGATCTTTATCGCCGGTCGCGAGATGTCGAACGCCTTCAGCGAGCTAAACGATCCCTTCGACCAGAAGGCCCGTTTCGAGGACCAGGTGCGCAAAAGGGAAGCCGGAGACGACGAGGCCCAGATGATGGATTACGATTACATAAACGCGCTCGAGTACGGCATGCCGCCGGCGGGCGGCATGGGCATAGGGATCGACCGCCTCGTCATGCTTTTTGTAGACACCGCATCGCTCAAGGACACGATCCTCTTCCCGCTGCTTCGGCCGGAAGGGAAATAAGGGACGTACATGACCGTTCATTATACCAGGGAGCGCTACGGTTGGAACCTGCACCGCTATCTCTACGACTGGGTGCTTTCATGGGCCGAGTCGCCATTCGGCGGGATAGCGCTGTTCATCCTCGCCTTCGCCGAGTCGTCGTTTTTTCCAATCCCGCCCGACGTACTGCTCATCGCGCTTATTCTCGGTGCACGCGAAAAGGCATGGCGTTATGCGGCAACGTGTTCCGTTGCGTCCATCACCGGCGGACTGTTTGGCTACTTGATAGGGTGGGGCCTGTGGTATACAGGCGGCGATTTTTCATCGATCGCAATGTTTTTTTTCGAGTATATTCCCGGCTTCACCGTTAATGTTTTCAACCGGGTGGCCGCGCTGTACGAGGAGTTCGGCTTCTGGATCGTCTTTACCGCCGGCTTTACCCCGCTCCCCTATAAGGTGATCACAATCACCGCGGGGGTCGCGAGGATTGACCTCGTCATATTCGCCGTCGCATCGCTGGTGAGCAGATCGCTGCGCTTTCTGCTTGTCGCGGGGCTTATATGGAAGTTCGGCCCGCCGATACGGGAGTTCATCGAAAAGCGGTTCAATCTGCTTGCGATAGTATTCATGGTGCTGCTCGTGGGCGGATTTGCGCTAATAAAATTCGTTTTCTGATTGCCATGATTGACAGACTACGCGCCCTCAACCCCGACGTCCGGATACTGGCTTGCACAGACCCGGACTTTGAACGGTTTGGAAGGATCGTTCCCGGTCTTGCTTTTTCCTCGTTTACGGCGTTTCTCGATGCTTTCCCAATCCCGGCCGATGGAGTGGAGTACCGCGCCGGTGTGCCCGAGCTCGAGGGGATGCCGCTCGCGGCGGAGATCAGGGACAGAGTCTTCGGCGGTCTCGCTATACAGGCGGGTACCTGTACGGGGCGCAACGGCCGGATGAACGCGATGGAGTGGCATAAATCGAGCGAGGTCATTGTGGCCGGGACCGATCTTCTGCTTTTTCTGGGTCTGCTTTCGGATTATCGTAATGGAAGTTTCCCGCCGTTGAAGG
>JBFZEY010000091.1:0-11931 GCA_041306625.1 Spirochaetota bacterium
AAGACGCGCTCGACGTGCTTGGCGGCGCAAGCGAGGGGCTTTCAGGGCGCAATATCCGCGACATCTGCGAGTACACCGAGCGGCGCTGGGCGCGAAAGCTCCTGGTCAAAAAGCTCGAGGCCTCGACGCCGGATTTCGATTTCTACCGGCACGCTCTGCGCGGATGGAAGGAAGAGAATCAGATGATGGATTCGATCGAGGACGCGGCGAACAGGGGGTAGTGCGCCTCGCGGGTCTCCACGTAGTTGTCGTCGATCTCTCCCGCCTCGATCCCCGCGAGTATGCGCGAGGCGGCGGTCATGTGCTCGTCGAGCCGCGACCTCCCGTAGTCGGCGAAGCGGTCCCACGATATGAAGAACGGCCAGTCCGACGACTGCGCCAGCATGATCTCGGATGCCGCTTGGCGGTACGCCGTCAGCGTGCGCGCGTTGGGCCTGTGGGCGAAGAGGCGCTCGGCGAGTTCGGCGATGATCGGATAGGCATGCAGGCAGGCCGGGTTGAGCCAGGTGTCGAAGTAGCCGCTCTTTCCCCACGACGACTCGGCCGGGCGTCCGCTCGAGTCGATCCCCTCGCGCAGCAACTCCTCCGGCGTGACGAAGGCGATGTCAGTCGAGTCGGCGGCCAGGCGCGCGAGCGCCTCGAGGAATTCCGGCCCCTCGTACCACCAGTGGCCGAAGAGCTCCATGTCGAAGGGCAGGGTGAAGACGGGCGGTCGACCCAACAGCGGCGCGACCAGGGCGGCGCGCTCGCGTATGCGCGCGATGAAGTCGGCGGCGTGCTCGCGGGCGGCCGCGGCGCCCATGGCATGGTCGTAGGGCTCGCGCTCCATGCCGTCGCCTGTTATACGGTGGACCTTGATGCCCAGCGGCATGCGTTCGAGGCCGAGCCGGGAGAGCTCGTGTTCGGACATCTGCCAGGTGTAGTCGGCGTGGAACTCGCGGTAGCGCGCGTCGCCGGGATAGCCCACCCGGTGCGCCCAGACGGCCCCGGAGAGCCTGAGTTCGCGCGGAAAGATGACAAGCCCCGATTCGGTGGCGAACGGCATGAAGTTACCGTACTCCGGGCCGTCCACGGCGCCATAGGCGGCATGCGCCTCGAGGAAGGTGTATTCCACGCCGCAGTCGTGCAGCAGTTCGTCGAGCCCGGAGTGGTAGCCCATTTCGGGAAGCCAGAGGCCCCTGGGGGCGGGTCCGAAGGCGCGGGCGAACACGGTTTGACCGGTCCGGATTTGAAGCCGCTCGAGGGCGGGGCTGAACCGGTATGCGGGCAGGAGCGCGTGCGTGGCCGTGGTGGTGACGAGCGTGACGGCGCCGCGCTCCGAGAGGATGCGGAATTGCGCGGCAAGGTCCCGTTTCGCCGCATTCCACCGGTCGCGCGTTTCCTCGATCCGCCGTGCAAGATGCGTGAGCGCGCCCGACAGCGCGCTGCCCTCGGGCGCGGCATGGACGCGCGCGAGGGCGATGATGCAGCCCAGGTAGTCGTCGTATTTATGCCGGTAGTAGTCGTCGCCGAGCATGGAAAGGAGCGTGGGGCTCAGCGAGACCGTTAGCGGAAAATGGACACCCTCGTCGGCCAGGGTCTCCATGGTTCGCAGCAGGGGGATGTAGCACTCGGTGATGTTCTGGTAGAGCCACAGCTCCTGCGCGGGGAAACGCTCTCCCGGTATGCGCGCGTAGGGCAGGTGTGCGTGCAGTACGAGTACGAGCCGCGCGGCCGGTCCCTTCCGCTTGCGTTCCTTTTCCATCTATCACGAGTTTGCGGAGGGTGAGGTTGCGGCGAGCTGCTCGCGTATTCCGCTGGCCTCGTAGAGACGCAGGCGGCGCTCGTCGTGGAGGAGCGGCCGGCCCAGGAGCGCCAGGAGGGCCGCGTCGCCAAGCGGTATATCGAGCTCGGTCGACTGCAGCACGGTTTCGCGTTTTCCCCTGGCGGTCTGGTACGAAAGGCGAAGGACCACGCGCCGTCCCGCCATGGCCTCGGTGGTGAAGATGTGCCAGCGGTTTTCCCTGCCGTAGACCGGGATGTCCTCGAGCTCGCCGGGGCCACCCGTATCGAGAGCGGCCACCTGTAAGAACAAATACGGGTCGCCGTGGTAATCGGTAAGGGCCTTCCGTAAAATTTTACCGTACAGGGCGTCGGAAATCTTCCACGACGCGTAGATACCCGTTCCGTCGACCAGGAGCGCGATGAGGTAGTCGGGCTCTTTTACCGTTTTCTTCCGCCCGCGGGCCGGAGCCGGAGCGGAGGGCTTCACTGTCTTTTTTGTCGTTTTTCCGGGCATGATGTTTCGCCTTTTTCCCCCGAGTATGGCCCGGATGATAGTCGGTGCGCTTGAAAAAGTCAAATAAATAATGCCTCCAGGAAACGGCTTTCGCGGACGGCCACCCGGCGGGAGGGATATTTCGCATTATACGCTTGCCATTTTTCAAGGGACGTGCTAAACACGGGACCGGTGACGGGCGATGCCTGCCCTCTCACCGGTAAATTCCACGACGGGGGGATACGGATGTCCAGGACTTCGATTATGCGCCTGGCGGTGCTCTCAATCGCCATTCTTGCCGTGCTCGCGGCGGCGTGCGGAAAGAAGGAGCCGGGATATTTTCGCGACCGCGCGAAGGGCTTTTCGGTGGTGTTTCCGCCCGACTGGGAGATAAAGACCGACGGGCTCATCGGCGGCACCGTGGTGCAGGCCTTAAGCCCCCTCGAGGAAAAGGGTGACCTGTTCAGGGAGAACGTCAACATCTCGGTCGAAAACCTGTCGAAAGACGTCGGCCTGCAGTATTACCGCGAGATGACCTTCGACAACATCGCGAAGGCCCTGGGCGAGTTCCGGGAAATCGAGCGCAACGAGTTCACGCTCGACGGGCGAAAGGCGGTGATGACCGTCTTCACGCACCGGGCGGGGGCGCTCAGGCTCAAGGTGTTGCTGTGCCTCGTGGTGGATCGCCACCGCGGATACGTGCTGGTCTGCACGGCCACCGAAAAGACCTACCCCGCTTTACGGGAAAGCTTTTTTAAAATCATGCGCAGCCTGAAGCTGGAGGGCTGAGAAGACGGCCGCCTATCGCGCTTTTTGGGCATCCCACATGCGCGGCGAACCGCCCACCATGTAACGCCCCTGGATGGCGCGCCCCCCGTTGCGGTACTCGCCGGTGTAGACCTGTGTGAAATACGTCGGCGCCCCGGTCCGCTCGCGTTCCGCCTGCGTGTTGACCGATCGGATAA
Source organism: Spirochaetota bacterium (assembly GCA_041306625.1). Classification (GTDB taxonomy): domain Bacteria; phylum Spirochaetota; class UBA4802; order UBA4802; family UBA5368; genus MVZN01. The sequence continues at coordinate 3,223 of JBFZEY010000091.1, forward strand.
ACGATATCCGGTTTCCCTGAATGCGCACACCCTTCAGCCCTTCCATGGCCCCCCTGCCCCATTGCGGAAAGCGGACCGACCCGTAGACGTAACCGTCTTTAGCCCCCAGGAACAGGTATCCGGGATTTCCCGATGCGTTGATGCGATAGGTGCCAAGGTGGCTTCCGGGAACCGGGCCGGCCTCCGCTTCCGGAGGCGCATCGTGGAGGATTTCAATAAAGGCCACGGTTTCCAATGAGATGAGCGCCGGCCGGAGACCGGCATCGGGCGATTCGAGCGCGGCTTTTTTTGATGTGAAGCTTTCCGCCGTCCTCAGGCAGAGGAGATGTTTGCCGGCGATCGTGTAGGAGCGCACGAGATAAAACGCCCCGTCAGTTTCGCGCACCAGCGCCCGTTGCGATGAGGCGATCGACAGGATGAACGGAAGCGCGGCGAGCACCGCGAGCGCGATGATGACGACCGGCAGCGCGATGCGACGCCTCGTATTCCCTCTCGTATCGGTTATTGTACCCATGTCAACGGATATGATAGCACGAATGGCCCGGCGACTACAACTATAAAAAGTCCGGAAGCTCGCGCGCCGAACACGCGCACGGTCACGCCTGCCATAACGAGGAGGCCGGCCGGACTTTATTATTCGGGGAAGGGCTTGCCGTAAATGTCGATAAAGGCGAACTCGGAAAGCGCCTTCCTCGGGGGGCCATCCTTAGCTGATACGGCCGGACGTCCCACCGGGATGCATGCCACGACCTCGCGGTCGGCCGGAAGATCGAGTATGGCTTTCGCGCGGTTGTGGTCCATGAGGCCCACCACCACGCTGCCGAGCCCCAGCTCATGGGCCTTCAGGCACAGGTTCTGGACCGCAAGGCCCAGGTCGAACATGAACCACTCGTTGAACTTCGTGAGGTTCTTCGCGTCGTAACATCCCGATACGCCGGTGCGGGCGCAGGCCGCTATGAGCGCCGGGGCGGCCAGGGAACATTTTGTCGCCGGGTTTTTCTCGACGTAGGTCCCCACGATCTTTTCTATCAGGGTGCGGTCGCGCAGTACGATGAATTCCCACGGCTGAACGTTCGCCCACGAGGGCGCGATCCTCGCCGCCTCGAGAATGGTCCGAATTTCATCGTCGCTCACCGCGTCTTCCGTGAATTTCCGTACGCTCCGCCGCTTTTCGAGCGCTTCCTGCAGTTCCATTTGGTCCTCCGCCCGGCCGTGTTTCGTCAAACACCGCGCAAACGCACCGGTGTGCATGTGTCTTATTGATACAATATGCACTGAAATGTCAACTCCATATCCCGTGCGGCCGGCGATGCTCGCGGAAGCGCATGCGGCTCAATTATGTTTGACATTTGAACAGGGCACTATCAGATTGCGGCTGCGTACATACAACGCGGTATTTGGACGGTTGCAAATTCAGGGACTATCCGGCATGCCCCCGTCGAAAACGGGGGTGTACTCCTTGGGACCGGGAAAGCGACAGGTCGATTAATTAAATGCAATCAGGAGGGTTTATATGAAGAAGATAGTATTGGCGATTGTACCGCTGGCCGTAATGGCGGTGGTGGCGGCGGGCTGCAGCTCCAGGGGGTCATCGAAGGGCGATATGGCCATGGACGTGTTTAACAGGGTCTCTTCTCTGAATACCGACTCAATCACCGGAAAGAAATCGGATACGTCGGATTCGGAAGTTGCGGCGTCAAAGAAGAGGGCGGAGGCGCCCGGAGCCGACGGCTCCGACGCCCACTACATACAGCCGGACGATTATTTCATTTCCAAGGAAGCGCTTGGAAGCAAGACCTGGATGTGGGTCACCCTCGCGAAGGTGGTGACGGCCCCCACCGCCGCGACAAAGTATGAAGGCCAGTTCATGGCCGTTCACGACGGCAAGGAGATGTGGACGAAGACCTACTGGAGGACGAGGATCGGGACCAAGGCCGATATAAGGATGGGCGCAATAATCATCGCCTTCAATGGAAACATTGATGATGATATCTACCAGGCGCCGAAGAATAAAAAAGAGGCGCGCAACGAGGCCTGGTATATGGCCAAGATCACCGATACCTCTGATCTCTACAAGGGATACGTTATGGTTTCGGGCGGATACCGTGTCGATTTGGACAACCTGCGTGTGGTGGTAAAGTAGTCCCTTACAACAGTTTTTGAAGAGTTAGCAAACGCCCCGGCCGTTGTAACGGCGGGGGCGTTTTTTTTGCCCGCGCTTACGGGGCGGGCATGTTACGCCGGTGTAAAATAAACCACCTTCCGGCGCTGTGCGTGATTTTTCATTGTATGTCCGCGCCTTCCTCCCTTTCAACGAGCTCGTGGTGTTCCGCGATACAACCTCAACGAAGGTTCCGGGATGAGGATCCATTTCATACAGCATGTTCCCTTCGAGGGACCGGCGGCGATCAAAGACTGGGCGGCTGCGCGCGGCCACGCGCTTTCGAGGACGGCGCTGTACGAAAACGAGCCGCTTCCCGCAATGGACGACTTCGACTGGCTGATCGTTATGGGCGGCCCCATGGGCGTCTATGACGAAAGCGTGTACTCGTGGCTCGCGTCCGAAAAGCGTTTTATCGGCGAGGCCGTCGCCGCGGGCAAAACCGTGCTCGGGATATGCCTTGGAGCGCAGCTTCTTGCCGTTGCGCTGGGAGGCGCCGTGAGGCGTAACGCACACAAAGAGATCGGCTGGTTTCCCGTGCGGCTCGTCCCGGCGGCGGAAGGCATTCCGGCGTTCGCGCGGCTTCCCCGGTCCTTCACCGCCTTCCACTGGCATGGAGACACGTTCGGCATTCCGCCCGGCGCCGTCCGTACGGCCGAAAGCGACGCGTGCGCCGCACAGGCGTTTGCGTACAACGAAAGGGTCATCGGACTGCAGTTTCACCTCGAGTCGACGGCGGAGAGCGTCGGGGCGCTGGTCCGCAACTGCGGTGAAGAACTTGTCGAGGGGAATTACATCCAGAAAACCGCGGAGCTTGTTCCGAGCCCTGATGAGTTAGTTGTAATAGGCGTCTTGCTCGACACCTTTCTGGAGGGGATGGAGGCGTCTGCGCGACGTTGATCCCGCGTGGCGGAGAGCGTCACTGTTCCAGTATGTACTTGTTGATCAGGAACTCGGTCTGCATGGGACTGAGGTCGTACTTGCGACTGGCCTCGTCGATCAGGGCGCTCCTGTCGACCCCCGGGTTTTCCTTAAGCTCGGCGCTTATGAAGCGAAATGCGTTTTCCATCGATGGATCCATGGTAACCTCGCCGTATCGGTAGTGTTTACAGCGCCCGCATATGCTCGGGCTTGAGCAGCCGGTCGTCGCGTTTCTTTAAAACTTCTTCGATGAGCGCGATTACCTTGTGCCGTTCCTCCGGGAAGCTGGCCCGGATCGGCAGGTAGTTCGACGCGTGGTTCGAGGTGAAGAAGCAGGGCGACTTGACCTTCATGTTGACGATCATGAGCCGAAGCTCGTTCAGCATCCCGAACTTGTCGGGGAGGACGAAACGCCCCTCCTGTGCCTGGCGGTAGAGCTCGGTGTTCGGCAAAAGCATGACGGTGAGCGCGCCCGCGTACTGGGGCGACATGGCGCCGAGGTGTTTGCCCGTGTCGATGGCGTGTTCTTCCGAGAGCTCGGTCCCGCCGATGCCAAGCAGTACCGTCTGCGAGAGAAGCATCCCCGCCTCCTTCACCTTCTCGGCCGCTTCGAGCTGTTTGTGCGGAAAGGCGCCCTTCTTGACGCGCCGCAGCACCTCTTTGTTCCCGCTCTCGATGCCCTGATAGACGATGCCCAGCCCCGACTGCCTGAGCGCTCTGAGTTCCTCCGGGGTTTTTTTGAGAATGGCCTTTGTGTTTCCGTAAACACCGATGCGCTCGATCGCCGGGTTCTTTTTCCTGATATACTGCATGATCTCGAGGATCTCTTCGTTGGGAAGAATGAGCACGTCACCGTCGGCGAGGAAGGCCTTCCGGAAGCCGTGGCGGTAGGACGACATCTCGTCGATGTCCCGCTTGATCGTGGCCATGTCCTTCAGCCTGAATTTCTGGTCTTTGTAGGTGCCGCAGAAGGTGCACTGGTTGTGCGAGCACCCCACGGTGACCTGTATGATCATGCTGTACGCCTCGCTGGGGGGCCGGATGACGTGTCCTATGTAATCCATCGCTCTTCCTTATCGTTTTTTAGGCTCGCCGGCCGGCCACACTACGGCATGCAGCTGAAGGTTCAACCGCACGCGGAGCCCGTCCGCGAGAATGAGCCCGGCAAGCTCCGAAGGCGGCATCGCGCCGCGTACCGGAGAAAAGTTAACGACCGCCGTGCTCTTTGCAAGATGTTTTTTTTCAAACGCCCTGGCAAAAGTATAGTCCTTCCTGTCGGCTATGACGAATTTTATCTCGTCGCGTGCCCCCACCAGGCGGAGATTTTCCATCAGAAAGGAGCCTCCTTCGCCGCTCGATGGCGTCTTGACATCGACGATCTTGCGGATCTCCGGAGGTACGGCGCCCAGATCGATGCTTCCGTTTGTTTCGATCTGTACCGCGTGCGTGCGGGCGAGCCGTTTAATGAGTTCGGGAGTCCCCTCCTGGCAGAGCGGCTCGCCGCCGGTAATGGTTATATGATCGAGCGCGGGATATTTAGTTACCTCCTTGACGATGCGGTCGATGCTCATGCGCCTTCCACCGGAGCGGGCGTGGGCGGTGTCGCACCACGCGCAGTTCAGGTTGCACCCGGCCAGCCTGATGAAAAAAGACGGAAATCCGGCGCGGGTGCTTTCGCCCTGTATCGAGTAAAAGAGTTCGTTTACGAGGAGGTCCATGGCTACCTGTCACCCGCCCGGCGAGGGTTGAACAGCAGATCGAATTCATCGAGATATTTGCGGGCGATCTCCTCATTGTGGATGATAAGGGTGTTCTCGTCGTTCAAAACGTTCGCCCCGCGCGAAAAATTGTACGATCCGGTTACGACGATCGACCCGTCGATGATCATGACTTTATGGTGCATTCGACCGGGGCCCGCAATGATCCGCACGGGGATGCCCTCTATTTTCATCTTTATGTATTCGGAGTCTTTGCCGTTGGTTCCGGTCTTTTCCATGACACCGCGGACCTCCACGCCCTTTTTGTGAAGCCGAATAAGCTCCTCGCCGAGCGGGTCGCTCGTAAACGAGAAGGCCATGAAGCGCACTGATTTTTGCGCCTTTTCGAGGCGCTTCAGAAGGATGCGTTCGATATTGTCATCGGGCGAGAAATACGCGTTGATATCGGTTTCGCCGATTTTTACATGGTATTTTTTGGCGAGCGCTCCGAACGCTCCGAACTCCTTTTTATTGGCATAGACGCCGTCGCGATACATCTCCATGAACTCCGCCGTAAAAATCTCCGCAAGCTCCGTTGAATATATGGCGATCGCGTTGTTGTTGTTTTTGCGCGCTCCGTTGGGGGTGAGGTTGTACGAACCAGTCCAGACGAAGGCCCCGTCGACGACGGCGAATTTATTGTGCATCAGGCCGCGGCCGCTGTCGGTGGTCACTGGTATGCCGGCCTCCGCAAGCGAGCGCAGTGCGGTTTTACCGGCGTTGTCGCGCTCGGTCACGATGCGCACGTCGATCCCGCGCCGGTGCGCCTTTACGATCTCCGCCGCTATAGCCTCGTCGGAGATATCATAGAAGGCCCCGTAGAAACTTTTCGAGGCGTGGCCGACCAGGCGCCTGAAGGCCGCGTCGGGGGATGCATCGGCACTGTGCGTCCCGGACCCCGGACTCGTGAAATAGATTCGCCACCAGCCGTTGCGGTGGTCGTTCTTCACCGGGGGAGGCGATGCGGCGAGAAGGAGGGCGATCAGCGGTGCGATGCGGGCGATTCGGGTGATGCTGTTGCGCATATTTCGGCGATGTCTCCGTGCGAGCGGTCAGTTCTTTTCCTGAAGGCTGGATTTCTTTTCGTACAACAGATTTTCGAATTCGGTGAAAAGCAACTGGTCGTCCGTTCCCGGGTAGAGCAGCTTTACCTTGGCGATAAGGGTGAAGAACGAGGCGAGCAGACCGGCGTCGTTCATGGCATCGATCATCGCGCGAATCTCGGCCTCGTTTTTAGCGAGCAGGTGAAGGTAAAACTGCAGCGAGCCGTGTATGCCTTCAAGCTTGGAGGCATTTTTTCGGATGTCCTCCTCGGTATCTCGCTTGGACAGCATGGTCGTTACAAAACTGAGTATATATTCCGCCTCGATGGGCGAAAGGTCGAAATCCAGGATGAGCTGGTTGACCTTCGAAATATCCATCTCCCGGAGATGCACGCGCGCGAGAAAGACCGGATTGTTCGACATCATGTTTATATTGACGTCTTTCACCACCTCGGTGGCGCGCTGGTCTCCGAAGCTGTTGATCTCGCTTTCGTCCCTTGTTTCCGCGCCTTCTTCGCTCTTTCCGCCTACGAGGATGATATGCGCCCCGGCGAGCCTGTTTTTGATGATGATGATGTCATTGCGCGTCACCGAGCCGCTCACCACGATGTGGTCCGGCCTGGTCCCTGTTTCTATTTCGCGAACCAGCATCGAAATGTCCTTCAGACCTTTCAGCCTGACCGGGATGAGGTCAATGCCGCTTTCCGCGGGGATAAAGATATAGCGCTGTCTGCGGTCCGCGATGGTGTCCACATATGGAATGACGATCTGGCCCCTGGTGGCCTTCAGGAAGGACATCTCGGCGCCCGAGGTGTTCTTTATTATAAAATTTTCGCCCATAAAAACGACGAGCGGCACCCTGTGCAGAACCTTCAGACCCGAGGAGTCGGCGTAGATTGACTTGCCCTTCTGATCGAACGCGAGATAATTCCACTTTTTTGGAAATACCTTGAGCGTTATCCCCCGCGGGGTTGCCTGTTCGATGAAATCCATACGCCGGGAAGGTATGCCCGGCAGGATGTTTAATCAATCACTTTTTAGCATCCAATAAAATATTTGACAATCCCCTTGATCGAAAGGGATGATCGACGGGTGTTATTCCCGCGTCCGGAGATAAATGATGGAGCCTGTCAACGTCAGTATAAGAAAAATCCACGGCGGTACGGTTTCCGCCTTTTCAAGTCAGCTTGATGAAGGTCATTCCGCTTCGGCCGTGCTTGCCGATAAGGGATACTGGAGCACCCAGAAGAGCAATTCGATCGTTCCCGAGTTTATCATCGTCGATTTTGGAGAGACGGTTCCCGTCGACTGCGTCGAGGTATGCGCGGCACCCTCGGCAAGGGCGACGTTTCCCCACGACTTCAGGGTCGAGGCGAGCACCGATGGCAGGGTATGGAGGGTGCTGCAGAACGAGAGAAAATACGAGATGGAAGAGAGCCTTGTCTACCGGCTCGATGTGCCCCTCATGCTGATGCGCTTTCTCCGTCTGTATATTGTCAGGCCCCGAAAGACGGGGACGAAATTCTTCACGGAAATAGGATCGATCAGCGCGGGGATCGGCGGTGCCCGGGAGGTGAGCGCGTCGGGCCATTCCTCGTACGAGTTCGCGCCGGCGCGTCTGCTTGACGGAAATGACGGGACGTTCTGGGAGTCGGAGATCCGTACCGGACCGTCCCGGGAACATGTAGAACTCGACCTGGGAAGGGTGTTGCAGGTAAACGGAATATGGCTCGTCTCCGCCGGTGTGGCGCCCCACGGTTTTCCGGAAAGTTTTTACGTGGAGGTCAGCACCGACCGCACCGTGTGGGCTCCGCTTTTTGAGGAAAAATATTTCAGCGCCCAGCCGGCCACTACCTATTTTCACGAGGCGGCGGTGACGCCGGCGCGCTACGTGCGGGTCGAAATGAGCACGGTTTCGCTCGAGGCCAAAACCTTCGGCGCGCGACTGGCGGGTTTCGCGGTGAGCGCCGCTCCGTTCGAGATCGCCCATACGCACAACATCGGCGAGCTGACTCCGCAGGCATCCATCTTTCAGGCGGGTGTGGTGCGGCTGTCCCGGGATGGCGGCGATTCGCTCGGCACCGTAGTGCAGGCGAGCGACCGGCGTCTCCGCGACGCAACAACGGTGTTCAAGGGCATTGTACAGCTTGCCGAGGACGGCGACGACAGGCCGGGTTTCGCCGTGCAGTCCTGTGACTCGAGGTTCAAGCCCGCATCGGAATTGCATCCCGGCGTGGTGCGGCTTGCATATAACAGGGAGAACAAACCCGGCGTTGCCGTGCAGGCGAGCGATTCAAGGCTCGCGGAGGCCACGGAAAACTCCTACGGTATCGTGCGTCTCTGCCCCGATGCCGTTTATTCGGAGATGAGCGTGGTCAGGGGCGCTGACAGCCGACTGAAAAAGGCGACAACGACCTCTCACGGCATCTGCCGCCTTGCCGGGGACGGTGAGAACAACTCCGAGTGCGTTGTACAGGGAAGCGACCGGAGGCTCCGCGACGGTTCAACCATCAACAGGGGAATCGTCGAGCTTGCCGAGGACGGTGAGGATGTCGATGGCGTTGCGGTCCAGGGCAGCGACCGGCGGTTGAAAAATGCGACGACGATGGCGAAGGGCATTGTCGAGCTCGCGGAGGACGGAGAGGACCGCGAGGGCGTAGTGGTACAGGGCAGCGACAAACGGCTTAAGAATGCAAGCGAGGCGGACAGGGGGATACTGCGTTTCGCGAAAGACGGCGAGGATTCGCCGCTGGCCGCGGTCCAGGGGAGCGACCGGCGGTTGAAAAACGCGACGACGATGGCGAAGGGCATTGTCGAGATCGCGGAG